>DASUZH010000168.1:0-3978 GCA_036376975.1 Burkholderiales bacterium
CGCGTCGTGCAACGTGTTGTCGAGGTCGAAGATCCACACCCGCCGGGACGGCGGCAACCTCGAAATGCGCACGTCTAGCTTCTCAGCCTATTTGCTTCTAATGAGGGTTCCGACGCCCTGGTCGGTGAGGACTTCGAGCAGCAGCGCGTGCGGCACGCGGCCGTCGATGATGTGCACGCTCTTCACGCCGTTACGCGCTGCATCGAGCGCCGAGCCGATCTTGGGAATCATGCCGCCGGAGATCACGCCCTTCGATACCAGCTCGTCGATCTTCTTCGGCGTCAGGCCGGTGAGCAGCTTGCCGTCCTTGTCGAGCACGCCCGGCGTGTTGGTGAGCACCACCAGCTTCTCGGCGCGCAGCACCTCGGCCAGCTTGCCGGCGACCAGGTCGGCGTTGATGTTGTAGGTGGTGCCGTCGGCGCCGGTGCCGATCGGCGCCACCACCGGGATGAAGCCGCCCTGCTCGAGCGCGCCGATCACCTGCGGGTCGATCGACTCGATCTCGCCCACCTGGCCGAGGTCGACGCCGCCGTTCTCCTTCGAGGGCAGCAGCATCTTGCGCGCGCGGATGAAGGCGCCGTCCTGGCCGGTGAGGCCGACCGCCTTGCCGCCCGCCTGGTTGATCAGCTCGACCACTTCCTTGTTGACCTGGCCGCCGAGCACCATCTCGACCACGTCCATCGTCTCGCGGTCGGTGACGCGCATGCCCTGGACGAACTCGCCCTTCTTGCCCAGGCGCGCGAGCATCTCCTCGATCTGCGGGCCGCCGCCGTGCACCACCACCGGGTTCATGCCGACGACCTTCAGCAGCGCGACGTCGTGCGCGAAGCCCGCCTTCAGGGTGTCGTCGGTCATGGCGTTGCCGCCGTACTTGACGACGATGGTCTTGCCCTGGAAGCGGCGGATGTAAGGCAGCGCCTCCGCGAGGATGCGCGCCTTCTCCGCCGCCTGGGGCTTGTTGAGAAAGGGGGCGTTCATGCGCCCCCGATACTACAGAAAAACTACTGGATGGTGATCTGCTTCCGCGCCGCCGCCTGCTTCTTCGGCAGCTTCAGCTCGAGCACGCCATCCTGGAAGCGCGCCTCGACCGCGGCCTCGTCGATCTCCTGCGGCAGCGTGAACACGCGGCTCACCTTGCCGTAGGAGCGCTCGGTGTGCAGCACGCGCTCGCTGTCGGTCGACTTCTCCTGCTTCACCTCGGCTTCCAGCGTGACCTGCGCGCCGTCCACCGTGATGCGGATGTCGTCCTTCTTCACGCCGGGCAGATCGCCCTTCACCACGTAGGCGCCGTTCTTCTCGGCCACGTCTACGCTGAGGCGCGGCAGGTTGCCGCGGCCCTCGTACGCCACGGGGCGCACCAGGAAGCCTTTGAAGAAGTCGTCGACCAGGTCGTTGAACGGGTCGTAGCGGGTAATGTTTGCCATGTCTGGGTTCCTTTCCAAAATCGGTATCCAGCAAGTAGGTGCGGCGGGAGGGAATTCAAGGCCTTGTAAAATCAGCCGCGATCCCTATATGAGCGAGTTCCGCAATCGGGTGGAGGGCGAGCGGGCGTATCTGCTGCGCTACGCCACCCTCCAGCTGCGCGACGCGGCCGCCGCCGAGGACGCCGTGCAGGAGACCCTGCTCGCCGCCCTCGCCGGCGAAGCGAGCTTCGGCGGCCGCTCCAACCTGCGCACCTGGCTGACCGGCATCCTCAAGCACAAGATCGTCGACGCCATCCGGCGCACGAGCCGGGAGACCACCGCCCTCTCCGAGGACGAGTTCGACGCCCTGTTCGACGAGCGCGGCCACTGGATCGAGATGCCGCAGGCCTGGCCCGACCCCGATGCCGCCCTCGACCAGAAGGAGTTCCTTAAGGTGCTGGAGGACTGCCTCGCCAAGCTCCCCGCCAAGACCTCGCAGGCCTTCATGCTTCGGGAGCACATGGGGTTGGAGACGACAGAAATCTGTAAGGAACTCTCGGTCACCCCGACGCACGTCTGGGTACTGCTGCACCGCGCGCGCCACGCGCTGCGCCTGTGCCTCGAGATGAACTGGTTCGGCAAAGCATGATTCTTTCTTGCAAAGAGGCCGCCCGCCTCGTCTCCCAGGGCCTCGACCGCGAGCTCGGCTTCGGCGAGCGCGTGATGCTGCGCGTTCACCTCGCCATCTGCGATGGCTGCACCAACTTCAAGGACCAGGTCGCCTTCCTGCGGAAGGCGGTGAAGCAGCTTGGATCTCAATAAGCGCTGCGCAGGCTGCGGAACCCCGTTCAAATGCGGAGCGGACGAACCGCATTGCTGGTGCGAAAACCTTCCGCCGCTTCAGCCGGCGCCCGGCAGGGACTGCCTCTGC
The DNA here is from genome assembly GCA_036376975.1 of Burkholderiales bacterium. Classification (GTDB taxonomy): domain Bacteria; phylum Pseudomonadota; class Gammaproteobacteria; order Burkholderiales; family SG8-39; genus SCGC-AG-212-J23. The sequence goes on from DASUZH010000168.1 coordinate 2,335, forward strand.
CGAGCCTGCCTGGAGCGCGAGCTCAGAGAACGTAGCGCGCCAGGTCCTCGTCGCTAGCCAGCTCGCGCAGGCGCTGGTCGACGTACTTCGCGTCGATGACGACGCTGTCGGCGCCGCGCTTGCCGGCGTCGAAGGAGATCTCCTCGAGCAGCTTCTCCAGCACGGTCGAGAGCCTGCGCGCGCCGATGTTCTCGGTCTTCTCGTTGACCTGGAAGGCGATCTCGGCGAGGCGGCGGATCGCCTCGGGCCTGAACTCCACGGTCAGCGCTTCGGTGGCGAGCAGCGCCTGGTACTGCTTGACCTGGCTCGCGTCGGTGGCGACCAGGATGCGCTCGAAGTCGTCGACCGACAGCGAGTCGAGCTCGACGCGGATCGGGAAGCGGCCCTGCAGCTCGGGGATCAGGTCGGAGGGCTTCGCCATGTGGAAGGCGCCCGAGGCGATGAACAGGATGTGGTCGGTCTTCACCATGCCGTAGCGCGTCGACACGGTGGTGCCCTCGACCAGCGGCAGCAGGTCGCGCTGCACGCCCTGGCGCGAGACGTCGGCGCCCTGCAGCTCCGAGCGGCTGGTGATCTTGTCGATCTCGTCGAGGAACACGATGCCGTTCTGCTCGGCGTTGGCGAGCGCCTTGGCCTTCAGCTCGTCGTCGTTCACCAGGCGCCCCGCCTCTTCGTCGGTCAGGAGCTGCAGCGCCTCCTTGATCTTCAGGCGGCGCAGCTTGCGCCGCCCGCTGCCGAGGTTGGAGAGCATGCCCTGGATCTGCGAGGTGAGCTCCTCCATGCCGGGCGGCGCGAGGATCTCCATCTGCGGCTGCCCGGCGGCCACCTCGACGTCGATCTCCTTCTCGTCGAGCTCGCCTTCGCGCAATTTCTTGCGGAACTTCTGGCGGGTCGGATTTTCATCATCGGATTTCTCAAAGCCCACCAGGACGTCGAGGATTCTCTCTTCCGCGGCGTCCTGCGCGCGCGTGCGCACGCGGCGCGTCGCCTGCTCGCGCGTCTGCTTGACGCTGATCTCGACCAGGTCGCGCACGATGGTGTCGACGTCGCGGCCGACGTAGCCGACCTCGGTGAACTTGGTCGCCTCCACCTTGATGAACGGCGCGTCGGCGAGGCGCGCCAGGCGGCGCGCGATCTCGGTCTTGCCGACGCCGGTCGGGCCGATCATCAGGATGTTCTTCGGCGTGATTTCCTGGCGCAGCGGGTCGGCCACCTGCTGGCGGCGCCAGCGGTTCCTCAGCGCGATGGCGACCGCGCGCTTCGCCTTGGCCTGGCCGACGATGTACTTGTCCAGCTCGTGGACGATTTCCTGCGGCGTCATGCCGCTCATGCCAGTTCCTCTATCGAGCGCTGGTGATTCGTGTAGATGCACAAGTCCGCTGCGACGGCGAGCGCCTTGTCGACGATCTCCTTCGGCTTCAGCGTGGTGTTCTCCAGCAGGGCGCGTGCCGCGGCCTGCGCATAGGGACCGCCCGAGCCGATGGCGACGATGCCGTGCTCGGGCTCGAGCACGTCGCCCATGCCGGTGATGATCAGCGAATGCTCTTTGTCGGCGACCGCGAGCATCGCCTCCAACCGGCGCAGGATGCGGTCGGTGCGCCAGTCCTTCGCCAGCTCGACCGCGGAGCGCATCAGGTTGCCCTG
>DASUZH010000169.1:0-3470 GCA_036376975.1 Burkholderiales bacterium
GAGCTGCGCTCGGACGCGCGGGTAGTCTCGCACTGGCACAACATGGGCGACTGGAGGCCGCTGCGTACGCTCAGCGTACGCACGCCGTTCGCCGAGCACGCCGTCTACCTGTGGGTAGTCCCCTGAATGGAGATCGGGGTCAGACCCCGATCTTCGGTTGAAGAGGCGCCGTGTAGTCGTTCCCGCGCCAGCGGGCACCCACGCTTTTTTTGAGAAGAACACTGGACCCCCGCTTTCGCGGGGGAGACCTTCCTCGTGCTTTACTGAGGTTCGGTGCCTGACACCGATTTCTAACGCTCCAGGCGCGCGATGCGCGTGTCGAGCTGCTCGGCCTCGCGCGTCAGGCTCTCGAGGCGCTCGACTTCCTGCGCGCGCCGGCGCGGATCAGGAATGCCGTCCTTCAGCGCCTGCTTGATGCGTGCGATGTCGTTCTCGACGCTGTCCAGGCGCCGGTGCAGCTCGTACAACTCGCGGCCGCGGTTGTAGGCGGCGGTGAAGCCCGCGAGCGTGGTCTGCGGGCAGACGCCGCGGTAGGTTCCGCCGGTGCGGCCGACGCGGTAGCCGTTGTCCGGCGTGCAGTAGGTCGCCAGGCCCTCGGTGCGCCCGGCGATGTAGCGGTCGACATCGGGCGTGACGTTGTGCTTGGCGCAGGCTTTGCGATGCTCGCCCAGCCGCTCGAGCGGGTAGCCCTGCGCGCCGTCCTCCAGGCCGACGGCACGCCACTCCGCGGTGCGGCACTCGTCCTTGTCCATGCTCGCGCAGCTGGCGAGCAGGGCGAGGAAGACGAGGCTAGAAGCGGTACGCAATGCCGGCATTCGCGTAGGTGTTCTGCCGGCAGTCGGCGAGCGGGCTCTGCGCCACGTCGCCCTGCAGCCAGCGCTGCTGCACGGTGGCGACGAGGGTCCAGTGGCGGCTGAGGTCGTAGCCGCCGATCACGCCGAGCGAGACGTGCCGCAGGCCGCTGCCGGGCTGGTAGACGGCGAAGCCCGACGCGGCCGACTGCGCCGGGGTGACGCCGTAGAAGGTGCCGTTCGCCTTGCTGCTGCCCCAGGTCGCCTCGGTGAACAGGACCACCGTGGCGCCGCCGCTGCCGTAGACGCCGAGGTTGAGGCGCAGGTCGGCCTGCGAGCCGCGGTCGGACTCGAAGCTCTGCCGGTAGCGCGCCAGCACGCCGAAGGGCGCCGGGCCGATCTTGGTGTCCCATTCCAGGTGGGCGCCGTAGGATGCGCCGGGGTCCACGTCGTCGGTGAAGTTGTGCTCGCGCAGGAACGCCGACTCGCTCGAGTCGCGCCCCTCGTCGTAGGAAAGCTGCAGGCCGGCGGCGAGGCCCGAGCCGAGATTCCAGCGCAGGCCGCCTTCGAGGATGCCCTGCGTCGTGCGCGCGAACAGCGGCTGCCCGTAGTAGCGCACGATCGGCACGAGGTCGGTGCGCTGCGATTGCGAGCCGTCGTAGGCCGGGCGCGTGCGCACCGCGACGCCGAGCAGCTTGTAGTCCTCGTCGATCAGCTGGGCGAGGGCGGCGGTCGGCAGCAGAAGCAACAATGCGAGCAGGGCTTTCATTGGCCGATTATAGAATCCACCCATGCGATTCCTCCTACTTGCCCTGATTGCCATTTCGCCCGCCGCGGCGCAGACCTACCGCTCCGAGGAGCATGCCTTCCGCGTCGTCAAGGTGGTGGAGGGGCTGGAGCAGCCCTGGTCGATCGGCTTCCTGCCCGACGGCCGCATGCTGGTCACGGAGAAAGCGGGACGGCTCAGGGTGGTGGAGAAGATGAAATTGAACCCGCTCCCCGTCGCCGGGATGCCGCAGGTGACGGTGCACGGCCAGGGCGGCTTCTTCGACGCCATCCCGCATCCCCAGTTCGCGCAGAACCAGCTGGTCTACCTTTCCTATGCCGCGCGCGGCGAGGATGGCGTCGGCACCGAGCTGGCGCGGGCGCGGCTGGTGGAAAACCGCCTGGAGAACGTGCAGGTGCTTTTCAAGCAGAGCCCGAAGGGCAACCGCGGCCAGCATTTCGGCGGGCGCATCGTGTTCGACCGCGCCGGATACGTCTACCTGACGCTCGGCGACCGCGGAGAAATGCCGCGCGCGCAGAAGCCCGACGACCACGCCGGCTCGGTGATCCGCCTGCACGACGACGGCAGGGTTCCGCAGGACAACCCGTTCGTCGGCAAGTCCGGGTGGAAGCCGGAGAAGTTCACCCTCGGCAACCGCAACATGCAGGGCGCGGCGCTGCACCCGCAGACCGGGGTGCTGTGGACCCACGAGCACGACCCGCAGGGCGGCGACGAGGTCAACGTGATCCGCGCCGGCGTGAACTACGGCTGGCCGGTGATCACGTACGGCGTCAACTACGGCGTCGGCACGAAGATCGGCGAAGGCGCCAGCAAGGAAGGCATGGCGCAGCCGCTCCACTACTGGGTGCCGTCGATAGCTCCTTCCGGCATGGCGTTCTACTCCGGCGACAAGTTCCCGAAGTGGCAGGGCAGCCTGTTCGTCGGCGCGCTGCGCAGCCAGATGCTGGTGCGCCTGCAGCTCGACGGCGAGAAGGTGGTGAAGGAAGAGCGCCTGCTGCAGGGCACGCTCGGCCGTATCCGCGACGTGCGTGTGCACGATGGATACGTGTATGTCGTTACCGATGACAGTGCGGGCGTGGTGGCGAGGCTCGAGCCCTGATGGCCCGTCTGAACGACGATGAAAGGAACTTCTATGCAAGGCAGGGCTACGTCGTCCCCGCGTGGCGCTTCCCGAAGGCGCGCATCGATGAAATGCGCGCGGCGCTCGACCGGCTGATCGCCGACAACCCCGGCGTGCGGCCCGAGAAGCTGGTGAGCGCGCATCTGGAGAACGGCAAGGAGGGCGTCAAGGGCAGCCGCGCGTTCCTCGACCTCGCGCGCGATCCCGAGCTGGTCGAGCTGATATCCGACGCGATCGGCGAGGACGTGATCCTGTGGGGCTGCCAGGTGTTCTGCAAGCCCGGCGGCGACGGCCTGGAGACGCCGTTCCACCAGGACGGGCACTACTGGCCGATCCGTCCGCTCGCCACCTGCACGGCGTGGGTCGCGCTCGATCCTTCGAAGAAGGAAAACGGCTGCCTGAAGGTCGTGCCGGGTTCTCATCTGAAAAAGCAGCTCCACGGCCATCTGCGCGAGGACCGGGAAGACCTGGTGCTGACCAACCGCATCCAGGATTTCGACGAAACCACCGCGGTCGACATCGAGCTCGAGCCCGGCCAGATGTCGCTGCACGACATCTACATGATCCACGGCGCCACGGTGAACCGCTCGCCCATGCGCCGCGCCGGCGTGGCGATCCGCTACATGCCCGGCAGCTCGGTTTTCGAGAGAGATCTGATCAAACCGAGCTCGAACAGCGGCTATCTGGTCGATTTCTCGACGCGGCCGCTGTGGCTGCTGAGGGGCCGGGATCGCACCGGTCGCAACGACTTCACAATCGGCCACCAGCAGCG
>DASUZH010000170.1:0-2225 GCA_036376975.1 Burkholderiales bacterium
GGCGAGCCAGGGGCGCGCGAGGGTGGTGCGCGCGAGCACCGACTGGCTGGAGATCGAGGCCGAGGTGGCGTCGCCCGCGGTGCTGCTGGTGACCGATGCCTGGTCGCCGGCCTGGCGCGCGCGGCCGCTGGACGGAGGCGCGGGCGCCTACGAGGTGCTGCCGGCGAACTACGCCCTGATGGCGGTGGCGCTGGACGCCGGCCGGCACCGCCTGCGCCTGGAATACGCGCCGGCCGCCTTCCGCGCCGGCGCCGCCGTTTCGGCGCTCGCCTGGGCGGCCTGGCTCCTCGGCATCGTAGTGTTGCAGCGTCGCGAAAGGACGAGCCTTGCCTGAGATCACCGTAGTGGTTCCCGCATTCCGCGAGCGCGAGAACATCCCGCGCCTGCTCGACGCGCTGGAGACGGCGCTGGCCGGGCTCGACTGGGAGACCATCGTGGTGGTCGACGACTCGTTCGACGGCAGCGAGGACCTGGTGCGCAGCCGCGCGCAGCGCGATCCGCGCGTGCGCTGCCTGCATCGCATCGGCCGGCGCGGCCTCGCCTCGGCGTGCATCGAGGGCATGCTGGCGAGCTCGGCGCCGTACGTGGCGGTGATGGACGCCGACCTGCAGCACGACGAGACCCTCACGCCGCAGCTGCTCGAGGCGGCGAAATCCGAGCAGGCCGACGTGGTGGTGGCGAGCCGCTACATGGCGGGCGGCAGCACCGGCGACCTGGCGGGCGACCGCGTCAAGATCAGCCAGCTGGCGAGCGCGCTGAGCCGGGTGCTGGCGAAGGGCCTCACCGATCCGATGAGCGGCTTCTTCCTGGTGCGGCGCAGCTTCCTCGAGCGCGTGGTGCGCCGCCTGTACGGCCGCGGCTTCAAGATCCTGCTCGACCTGATCGCCGCGGCGCGCGGCGAGGTGAAGATCGTCGAGCGGCCGTACCGCATGCGCAGCCGCCAGCACGGCGAAAGCAAGCTCGGCATGCGCGTCATCGCCGAGTTCTTCATGCTGATCGCCTACCACCTCACCGGGCGGCTGCTGCCGGCGCGCTTCTTCCTGTTCGCCGCGGTCGGCGTCACCGGCCTCGGCGTCCATCTGGCGGTACTGAGCGCGCTGTTCAACGCGAGCGGCGGCAACTTCCTGCTGGCGCAGGCCGTGGCGACCGTGGCGGCGATGACCAGCAACTTCTTCCTGAACAACGCCTTCACCTACGCCGACCAGGCGCTGCGCGGCGTGCGCCTGTGGCGCGGCCTGGCGAGCTTCTACGCCGCCTGCGGCGTCGGCGCGCTGATCAACCTGGCGGTGGCGGAGTGGCTTTACCTACAGTCGGCGCCGTACTGGGCGGCCGGCGCCGCCGGCGCGGTGGTGGCGGCGATCTGGAACTTCTTCACCACCGCTTCGGTGACCTGGGGCGGCTCGACCGCCGACAAGGAATGAGCGACCGGCGCCACGCCGTCGCCGTCGCCGCCGCGCTGTTCGTCCTCTACGCGGCCACCGCGCCGCGCAGCGTGGCGCTCGAGGACGACGGCCTGTTCATCCTGTCGAGCTACTTCCTCGGCATCGAGCACCCGCCCGGCTTCCCGCTGCACACGCTGCTCGGCAAGCTCGCCACGCTCGCGCCGATCGGCTCGGTGGCCTACCGCGTGCACCTGCTGAGCGCGCTGTTCGGCGCGCTCACCTGCGCCCTGGTCTGGCTGTGCGCGCGGCGCCTCGCCGACGGCAGGCTGCCCGCCTACGTGGCGGCGCTCGGCCTCGGCCTGATGCCGGTGTTCTGGTCGCAGGCGGTGATCGCAGAGGTCTACACCCTCAACACCTTCTTCTTCGCGCTGCTGCTGTGGCTTGCGCTGCAGCCGAGCCCCGCGCGGCTCTACTGGTTCGCGCTGGCTTTCGGCCTGGCGCTCAGCAATCACTGGCCGCTGATGCTGCTCGTCGCGCCGGCCTTCGCGCTGCTGCTGTGGCCGCTGCGCGCGGAGGTCGTGCGCCGCATGGGCGCGCTGTCGTGGCTGGTGATCCTCGGCCTCGCGCCGTACGCGTGGATGGTGTACCGCTCCTGGCGCGCGCTGCCGGTGAGCTTCTACGGCCCGCTCGAGACGCTGCCCGAGATCTGGTTCTTCGTCAGCCGCAGCGGCTACGCCGGGATGGACCAGTCGCCCACCGGCGGCTGGCTCGACCGCCTGCAGCTGCTGCAGTTCTTCGGCGGGCAGCTCCTGCTGCAGCTCGCCGTCGCCGGCACCGCGCTCG
>DASUZH010000171.1:0-4956 GCA_036376975.1 Burkholderiales bacterium
TGGAGCTCTCCGCAAACCGCCACCCGGAGATCGAGCAGGCCCTCGAGCAGCTGCCGGCGGCGATGGCCAACGTGCTGCGCGTCGAGCCGGAGATCGCCGCCTGGGCGCAGAAGTTCGCCCTCTGCCAGCACGCGCTGTTCCTGGGACGCGGCGTGCATTACCCGATCGCCATGGAAGGCGCGCTGAAACTCAAGGAAATCTCCTATATCCACGCCGAGGCCTACGCCGCCGGCGAGCTGAAGCACGGGCCGCTCGCGCTGGTCGACGCCGGCATGCCGGTAGTGGCGATCGCGCCGCGCGACGGGCTGCTCGACAAGCTGAAGTCCAACCTGCAGGAAGTGCGCGCCCGCGGCGGCGAGCTCTACGTCCTCGCCCACCGCGACGCCGGCCTCGCCGCCGGGCCTGGCGTGCACCTCATCGAGATGCCCGACTGCCCGGCCGCGCTCTCGCCCATCGTGAGCACCGTGCCGCTTCAATTGCTGGCCTATCACGCCGCGCTGGCGCGCGGCAACGACGTGGATAAGCCGCGCAACCTCGCTAAGTCCGTTACGGTCGAGTAGCGTAGAGACACTCTAAGAAGGCGGTGTCCGTCATTCCCGCCTAGGGAATGTCACCCCCGAGTGAATCTATCGGGGGCATGGGCCCCCGCTTTCGCGGGGGCGACGAACACTGCGGTTCCCGCGTAAGCGGGAACCCACCCTCAGGCGGCCAGGTTTGCCGTTGTCAGGTCGGGCTTGAAGCGGTAGCCCGTCCCGCGCACCGTCTCGATCAGCTTGTCGTGGCCGGTCGGGGTCAGCGCCTGGCGCAGGCGCCGGATGTGCACGTCGACCGTGCGCTCCTCGACGAACACGTGCTCGCCCCAGACTTCATCCAGCAGCCGGGCGCGCGAGAACACGCGGCCGGGGTGCGTCATGAAGAAGTGCAGCAGGCGCAGCTCGGTGGTCCACAGGTCGATCGCCTTGTCGGCCACGCTGACGGCGTGCGCGGCCGGGTCGATCTTCAGCCCGGCGATCTCCACCACGTCGTCGGCCAGCTGCGGCGCGCGCCGGCGCATCACCGCCTTGATGCGCGCCAGCAGCTCGCGCGGCGAGAACGGCTTGGTGACGTAGTCGTCGCAGCCGCTCTCCAGCGCGGTGACCTTGTCCTGCTCCTCGGCGCGCGCGGTGAGCAGCACGATGGAGATGTCCTTGGTGCGCTGGTCGTTGCGCAGGCGGCGCGCAAAGGTCAGCCCCGGGATGCCCGGCAGCACCCAGTCGAGCAGCACCAGGTCGGGGCGCGAGTCGCGCACCAGCGCCTCGGCCTGCGGGACGTCGCCCGCGCACATCACCTTGTATCCGGCGCGCTGCAGGTTGGCGGCGAGCAGCTCGCGCGCCGCCGCTTCGTCTTCTACCACCAGTATGGAACCGCCCATGGCATCTCCTATGTGTGAGGGCGGAGCCATCGTAGGAGGCTCGCGCCGGAAGGACTATCGCCGCGCCCTTATTTCACAGTCGCGTCACATTGGCAGCCGTGTCGCCGACTACCGACACGCCGTCGAGCCCATCCCGGGCCGCCGGCTGATCGAGGATCAGCTCGATCACGCGCAGGAACACGCCGTTCGGCGGCGAGCCGACGTCGAACATCCATTCGCGGATGTGCCCGTCGGGGACCTTCAGGTAGGCGGCGAGGGCCGCCAGTCCGCCGATGGCGGCGGAGGCACGGTGCAGCGCTTTCGCCTGGACGCTCATTCGTTTCATGTTTTGTCCTTCGGCGAGAGCGTGAAAGAGTTCCCGCCGCGGGACAAGTCGCTGAATCGGCTGACGGCTTGTAGCGATTCGGCTACACGCAATGCCGCGCGGATTCTGGCGCGGCGGACCCCAACTATTCGAGGGTGACGATTCCCCTTTGAATCGCAAAGCGAACGAGCCCCGGCAAGTCGCGGATGCCGAGCTTCTCCACCACGCGCGCGCGGTAGGTCTCCACCGTCTTCTGCGACAGCGACAGGCGCTGCGCGATCACCGCGCCGGTGTGCCCCTCGGCGAGCAGCTGCAGGATCTCGCGCTCGCGCACCGACAGGCGCTCGACCGGGTCGACCGCGGCGCCGTCGTCGTTGATCACCACGTCGGCGACGCTCGGGCCGAGGAAGCGCTGCCCGGCGTGCACCGCGCGGATCGCCGCGATCAGGTCGTCGGCGCCGCCCGACTTCGACAGGTAGCCCTGCGCGCCCGCCTTCAGCGCGCGGCGCACGCGCTCGGCGTCGGTGTAGGCGGAGACCACCACCACGCGGCAGCCCGGCTGGCGGGTGGCGAGCGCGCGCGTCGCCTCGGCGCCGTTCAGCTCCGGCATCGCCAGGTCCATCACCACGATGTCCGGCCGCAGCGCCTCGACCTGCCTGACGGCGTCGCGGCCGTCGAGCGCCAGCCCCACCACCTGCATGTCGGGCTGCTGCTCGATGAGGATCTTGAACGTCTCCGCGAGCAGGCGGTGGTCGTCCGCGATGAGGATGCGGATCAGCATGCGGAAAGTGTACATTCGAACCATGGATCGCATCCCCCTCGGCATTTCCCTCGACGACGTCCGGGCGGCGGCGCGCCGCCTGGAGGGCGCGATCGAGAAGACCCCGCTGATCCACAGCCGGACGCTGTCCGAGCTGACCGGCGCGCAGGTCTACCTCAAGCTGGAGAACCTGCAATTTACTGCCTCGTTCAAGGAGCGCGGCGCGCTCAACAAGCTGCTTTCCCTGTCGGCAGCGGAGCGCAAGCGGGGCGTCATCGCGATGAGCGCGGGCAACCACGCCCAGGCGGTCGCGCACCACGCCCGCCGCCTCGGCATCCCGGCCACCATCGTCATGCCGAGGGGCTCGCCCAACACCAAGATCCGCAACACCCAGGTGCACGGCGCAACCGTGCTGCTGGAGGGCGACAACCTGTTCGAGTCGGGCAAGCACGCGCGCGCGCTGGCGGCGAAGGAGAACCTGGTCTTCGTCCACCCCTACGAGGACCCGCTGATCATCGCCGGCCAGGGCACCGTCGGGCTGGAGATGATGGAGGCGATGCCCGAGCTGGAGGTGCTGGTGGTGCCGGTCGGCGGCGGCGGGCTGATTTCAGGCATCGCCCTGGCCGCCAGGGGCTTGAACGAGAAAATTGAAATCTATGGCGTCGAGTCGGCCAACTACCCCTCGATGCACCAGCGGCTGAACAACCTGCCGGTCGAGTGCGGCGGCGACACGATCGCCGAGGGCATCGCGGTGAAGGACGTCGGCAGCATCGCTCTGGAAGTCATCCGGAACACCGTGCGGGAAGTCCTCGTGGTCAAGGAAGAGACGATCGAGCGAGCGGTGGTGGCGCTGATCGAGATCGAGAAGACCGTCGCCGAGGGCGCCGGCGGAGCCGGGCTGGCCGCGCTGCTCGAGCACCCGCAGCGCTTCGCGGGCAGGCGCGTCGGCCTGCCGGTGTCGGGCGGCAACATCGACAGCCGCGTGCTCGCCTCGGTGCTGATGCGCGGCCTGGTGCGCGACGGCCGCCTGGTCCGCCTGCGCGTCACCATGCCCGACATCTCGGGCAGCCTGGCGAAGGTGGCGCAGCTGATCGCCGACGCCGGCGGCAACATCGTCGAGGTGCAGCACCAGCGCATCTTCGGCACCTCTTCGGTGCGCAGCCCGGAAGTGGAGTTCCTGGTCGAGACGCGCGACCGCTCGCACACCGAGCGGCTGGTGGCGGCGCTACAGGGCGCCGGGGTTAAGACGGCGTTTTTCTAGGAAGCGGAAGCGGTAGCGCAGCCCGGCGAGCCAGCTGCCGCGCGCCGTCGCGGCGTCGTAGAGGACCTGCCGCGCCCCGGCGCCGCCCGGCGCCAGGGTGATGCGGCGCGCGTAGTGCGCCGGCGCCGGAGCGGTCAGCGCGGCGAGCGTGTAGCGCGCGGCCTCGACGATCGTCACGCCGTCGCGATCCAGGCGAAAGCCTTCCCCGGCGGCGATGAGGTGGTCGCGGCCCTCGCCTTCCTGCGTGATCCACAGCCGGCCCTCGCCGGCGTGGACGTAGAGCCCGGCGCCGTCCTCGATGCGCAGGCTGCTGTTGCGCTGCATGCCGATCGCGTGCACCAGATAGCCTTGTGTCTTCATCTATGCCACCAGCCTCAGCTTGCGGTTTTCGGAGCTGCGCCGCGCGGCCGCCGCGGCGCGGGTGAGCTGCAGGATGTCGCGCTGCGCATGGCTGCCGCCGATGCGGTGCGCCACCGGCGGCAGGCCGCGCAGCAGCGCCTCGGCGCCGGCGTAGTCGCCGCGCCCGTAGGCGGCGATCGCGCGCGCCGCCGGCAGGCCGACCAGGCGCGTCATGTCGCGGTTGGTGCCGCCGGCGCGCTCGATGCGGCGCGTTTGCGCGCGCAGCAGCTTCGCCGCGTCGTCCCAGCGCTCCGCGCCGGCGAACGCCATCATCGCGTGCATGTCGTTGAACGCGCAGTGCGCGTCCTCCGCGTACGGCGCCCAGCGCGCGGCGAGCGCAGGGAAGCGCTGCCCGGTGTCGACGCCGCGCAGGTGCAGCCGCCACAGCAGCGCGGAAGCGTCGATCAGCTCCGACAGTCCCTCGCCCTGCATGCGGCGGTCGAGCACCGCCAGCGCGTTGTCCGGCTGGCCGAGCTCGAGGTGGTAGAGCGCGAGGTGCCACCAGAGGTGGGTCGAGACGGCGCCGGCGCCGGTCCAGTGCGCCGTGCGCGCGCCCATCCAGCGCACGCCTTCCGCGAAGCGGCCCTGCATCTCCATGACGTGCGCCACGGCATGGTGCGCGCGCAGGTCGAGCGGCTCCAGCTCAAGGGCTCGGCGCGCGTAGGCCTCCGCGCGGTCGTAGTCGCCGGATTCCTGCAGCGCGAACGCGTGCAGCGAGAGGACCGAATGGTAGTCGGGCGCTTCGACCGGCCAGGCCTCCAGCGCGCGCGCCGAGCGGGCCTGCATCGCAGTCGTGTCGCCCAGGTAGTAGTCGAACACCT
>DASUZH010000172.1:0-11222 GCA_036376975.1 Burkholderiales bacterium
CCAGCTTCGACTGCGCCGTCTCGATCGAGACCTGCTTGCAGGAGCAGCCCGAGAACTCGGGCAGGAACGAATAGCCCTCGGGCCGCGCGTGGATGATCGCGGCGTAGCCGAAGCAGATGTGCACCGCGGTCTCCCCCTGCACGCCTTCGAGGGCCCTGTTCAGCGCCTTCAATCCGTACTGGCGCGCCTTCTCGGGCCGCGCCTGCATGTAGGGCTCGTCGATCTGCACGATGTCGGCGCCGGCGGCGAACAGGTCCTTGATCTCCGCGTTCACCGCGGCGGCGTAGTCGAGGGCGGCTTCCTCCTCCGACTTGTAGAAGTCGTTCTGCGCCTGCTGGAGCATGGTGAACGGGCCCGGCACCGTGATCTTGGTCAGCTTTTTCGTGTTCTTTCTTAGAAACAGCAGATCCTGGACTTCGACGGCATGCTTCCGGCGGATCTTGCCCACGATGCGCGGCACCGGGTTCGGGTGTCCGGAGCGGTCGAGCGCGGTGCCCGGGTTGTCGATGTCGACGCCTTCGAGCGCGGTGGCGAAGCGGTTGGAATAGCTCTCGCGGCGGATTTCGCCGTCGGTGATGATGTCCAGCCCCGCGGCCTCCTGCGCCTGGATCGCCAGCACGGTCGCGTCATCCTGCGCTTCTTTCAGATGGGATTCGTCGATTCTCCAGAGCTCGCGCGCCCGCACCCGGGGCGGGAAGCGTCCGGCGAGCTTCTTGCGGTCGATCAGCCACTCGGGCTGCGGGTAGCTGCCGACCAGCGTGGTGGGAAAAAGCATTCCTATCCGTCGACGAATTTGGGGGAGATCTTCCGCAGCCTTGCGGGGTCGATGCGCCCGCTGCGCTGGATGTAGCTCCAGGCGAAGTCGCGGGGCGCCAGCCGCATGTGCTCGGGGAAGCGATCGTACCAGCTACCGCTCGCGTCCGCCGCCGCGACCAGCTTGTCGACGATCGGCCGGCGCGCTGTTTCGAATGCAGGCAAGGCCTCCTGCACGGGATGTTCGCTCAACGCCTTTACAAGGGCGATGGCGTCCTCCATCGCAAGCCGCGTTCCCGATCCGATGGAGAAGTGGGCGGTGCGCAGGGCATCCCCGATCAGGACTGTATTTCCAACCCACCACCGCTCATTGCGCACGTTGGGAAAGTTCCGCCACACCGATCGATTGGATACGAGACGGTGCCCTCCCAAGGCGGGGGCGAAGGCGCGCTCGGCGTAGGCCATGGTGGCGGCTTCATCCATTCGAGAGAAGCCGGCTCGTTCCCACGTCGCGGCATCGCACTCGAAGACGAAGGTGCTCATGTCCGCCGAGTGGCGGTAGTGGTGCGCGTTGAAGTGGCCGTGCTGGTTCTCGACGAAGGTCTGGGTCAGCGTCGGGAAGAGCTTCGTGGTGCCGAACCAGGCAAATTTGTTTTCGAGCGGCGTAACGCTGGTGCCGAAATCCGCGCTTCGACGGACGAATGAGTTCGCTCCATCTGCGGCTACGACGAGGTCATATGCCTTCAACTCTTCTTGCGAAGAGAGGGCTTTCTGATACTCCGGAACGACCCCTGCACTCGCCGCACGCTGCTGCATGAGGCGCAGGAACTTCAGCCGCCCGATCGCCGAGAAGCCGATGCCGTCGATCACCACCGGCGTGCCGCGGTGGACCACCGTCAGGCCGGTCCATTGCTCCATCTGCGGCGTGATCGCGTCGTAGGTCTGCGGGTCGTCGCCGCGCAGGAACTCGAGCGCCTTGTCGGAGAACACCACGCCGAAGCCGAACGCCGAGTCGGCGGCGTTCTGCTCCACCACGCGCAGCTCGCAGCGCGGGTTCGCTTTCTTGAACAGGTACGAGAAATAGAGCCCGGCGGGACCCGCGCCGGCGACGAGGACCTTCATTACCCCCAGATTTTACGCGCCGCGTCCACGCACAACTTCAGTTTCGCCCGCTCGTCGGCCTCGCTCACCGGATTGCCGCCCATGGTGCTGGCGAAGCCGCACTGCGGGCTGATGGCGAGGTTCGCGGGGTCGATGTACTTTGCTGCATCCTCGGCCCGCCGCCGCAGCGTTTCCATCTCCTCGAGCTGCGGCGTCTTCGAGCTCACCAGGCCGAGCACCACGCCCTTGCCCTTCGGCACGAAGCGCAGCGGCGCGAATCCGCCGGCGCGCGGCGTGTCGAACTCGAGCAGGAAGTGGTCGACCTCGGTGCGGCCGAAAAACTTCTCGGCCACCGAGTCGTAGCCGCCTTCGGAAAGGTACATCCCCTTGTAGTTGCCGCGGCAGATGTGCACGCCGACCGCCACTCCCGCGGGCCGATCCGTCACGGCCTCGTTGATGGCATCGATGTACAGATCCACGAGGCGGTCGGGATCCTTCACCTTCGCGCGGGCCGCAGGATCGCAAAGGATTGCGACCGCCACCTCATCGAGCTGCACGTACCTGCATCCGGCCTTGGCCAGGTCAGCAATCTCGGCCTGATAGACCTTGCCGAGATCCTTGAAGAAAGCCTCGGCGCTGTCGTATGCGCTGCCCCAGTCGTTGTGCCTGTAGAAGTGCATCGTCGACGGCGCCGGCATGGTGACCTTGTTGTTGCCGAAGCCGAGCTCGTCGAGCGTGATCGGCTCGGCGCGCGACACCTTGCCGCTGACATAGGGCGCGGTGAACTTCGACTCGTGTCCCTCGGCGTCGTGGAAGGTGAACACGGCGTCCTTCACCTCCAGGCCCCTGGTCAGGCGGACGAACTTCTCCCAATAGGAGATGCGGCGGAACTCGCCGTCGGTCACGACGTCCAGGCCGCAGTCCTTCTGCAGGCGGACGACATCCCTGATGGCTTCATCCTGGGCGGCGCGGAGGGCCGCGCCGCTGAGGGCGCGAAACGCCTCGCGCAGCTTCTTCGGCCGCAGCAGGCTGCCGATATGGTCGGCGCGGAACGGAACGGGCATGACCGATCCTATTGTGCATAGAATCGGCGCACCACCCACCGCACTTTATGAAACCACCCTTCCACGCAGAGCACATCGGCAGCTTCGTGCGCCCGCAGCGCCTGATCGAGGCGGCGCGCGCCCGCAAGGCGGGCCAGCTCGACGACGCCGGCTTCAGGGCGGCGCAGGACGACGCCATCCGCGAGATCGTCGCCTTCCAGGAATCGATCGGCCTGCCCAGCGTCACCGACGGCGAGTTCCGCCGCCGCAGCTGGTCGGCGGGGTTCATCGACGCGGTCGACGGCTTCGGCCTGCGCGACGGCACGCTCGGCTTCAAGAACGAGAGCGGGGTGATGGGCGTGGCGGCCTCGCCGTATGCGAAGGCGCGGCTGAAGCGCAGGCAGCGCATCGTCGCCGACGACTACCGCTTCCTCAAATCGGTCGTGAAGCGCGGCGTGCCGAAGGTGACGATCGCCGCGCCGGACGTGATGCACTGGTTCCTCGGTCCCAAGGCGTTCGACCAGGCCGTCTACCCCGATCGCGAGGCGTTCCTCGCCGACCTTGCCCGCCTCTATCAGGAAGAGATCGCGGAGCTGGCGAAGGAAGGCTGCACCTACCTGCAGCTCGACGACACGGCGCTACCGTGCAACTGCGATCCGAATGCGCGCAAAGACGTCGTCGCGCGCGGCGAGGACCCGGACGAGCTGACCGTTCGCTATGCGAAGCTGTTCAACGACTCGATCTCGAGGAAGCCGAAGGAGATGGCGGTGGCCATCCACCTCTGCCGCGGCAACCTCAAGGGCGCGTGGATGGCCGAGGGCGGCTACGACCCGGTGGCCGACGCGTTGTTCAACCGCCTGAATGCCGACGTCTACTGCCTGGAGTACGACACCGAGCGCGCCGGCGACTTCTCGCCGCTGCGCTTCGTGCCGAAAGGCAAGCGCGTGATCCTCGGGCTGGTGTCGACCAAGACGCCGGTGCTGGAAAAGAAGGAGCAGCTGGTCGCGCGCATCAAGGAAGCGGCGAAGCACGTGCCGCTCGAGCAGCTCGGCCTGTCGCCGCAATGCGGCTTTTCGAGCGGCGGCGGCTCCGGCCAGACCGTGACCCAGGACGACACGCGCCGCAAGCTCGACCTGGTGCTCGCCGTCTCGCGCGAAGTCTGGGGCAGCACCTAGCGCGGCGGCGGCAGCAGGTTGAGGTCGCGGAACAGCGCGACGAAGCGCCCGAGCAGGTCCTTCTGGTAGGCGGCGAGGTCGCGGCCGCGCCAGTCGTAGAGCCCCTCGCCCTCGCGCGCGCCGCGCTTGCCCTCCTCCATCAACTTCTTGATCAACGCCGGCGGGTCGTAGCGCGGCGCGTCGAGCGCCTTCGCCATCGAGCGCGAGGCGTAGTAGAGGATGTCGAGGCCGCCGTAATCGATGAACTCGCACAGCCCCATCGCCGTGTAGCGCGGCCCGAACCCGGCGCGCACCGCGCGGTCGATGTCCTCGGGCGTCGCCACCCCTTCCTCCACCAGCCGCGCCGCTTCGTTCATGGCGGCGGCCTGCAGGCGCGGCACGATGAATCCCGGCGACGGCGCGCAGCGCACGACGACTTTGCCGGCCGCCTCCAGCAGGGTTTTCATTGCTTGATAGGTCTTTTCATCCGTTTTCTTGGACGGACTCACTTCCACGAGCGGTATCAGGTATGCCGGGTTCAGGAAGTGCGCGTTCAGGAACCGCCCTGGGTGGGTCACCATCTCCGCCAGCGTGTCGGCGAGCATCGATGAAGTCGTCGACGCGATGATCGCCTCCGGGCGCAAGTGCTTGCAGGCGCGCTCGAACGCATCGCGCTTGGCGTCCAGCGTCTCGGTCACGCCCTCGAACAGCACGTCGGCGCGCGCCAGCGCCTCGGCCGCCTGCGCGTGGCCGACGACGCGCACGCGCTTCAGGATCGCCGCCTGCTGCGCGTCGTTCAGCAGCCCGAGCCCGGCGAGCAGGCGCAGGTTGCCGGAGATTTCCGCCAGCACCGCCTCGCGCAGGTCGCGCGCGCCGGGCTTGAAGTCGATGATGTCGACCTCGTAGCCGGTGTAGGCGAAGACATGGCCGATGCCGCGGCCCATGCGCCCCGCACCGAGGGATGCGATTCTCACAACGCTTCTTTTAGTTGTTGAATGGAATTCACGCCAAGGCTCTCCAGCGTACGGCCCGTTCGCCTGAGATCGCGGCCAACCACGGCCGAGCCGAGCGCGAGCAGGCCGCGCGCCACCGGACAGGGCACGCCGGCCTTCTCGCAGACCGACACCAGGAATGCCAGGCCGCACTCGACGTCCTCGCGCATGTAGCGGTGCTCGGTCAAGACGATGCGCTCGCGCCAGTCGTTGGAGTCGGTCAGCTTCTTGTGCACCTTGCGCCCGTACATCCACTCGTCGCCGTCGGGCCGGTAGTGGTCGGCGAGCGGGAAGTGCGGCGCCTTGTAGCCCAGGGCTTCGCGCGCCGCCACGCGCTCGGCGTCGAGCGCGTCGGTGACGCGCCGGATCGAGGGCTGCGTGCCCTCCTTGTGGATGTCCCACCTCTCGAAGTGCTCGAGCGGCCCGGCGTTCATCAGGATCAGCGGCGGGTGGATGATCGGGCCGGCGTTCATCAGGGCGCCCGACAGGGCGTCCTCGACCGGCTCGATGCTCTTGAACACCTTCCTCAGGACGGTGAAGGCATGCTGGCTGTTCTTCCGCGGATAAGCGCCGGTCGGCAGGCGCGTGGCACGCGCGGTGATCGCAGCGGTCGTCGGCCCGTGCTTGCGCGTCAGCCACGGCAGCGTCCCCGTTTCGGCGAACGTGAAGTCGGCCTTGTTGCCGGAGTCGCGGATGATCTTCGCCATCACATAGGAGCCGAACGTGCCGGGCGCAAGGAACACCACCTGGCCGCCGGCAAGGTGCGGCGCGAGCCGCTTCGCGTTGTCCGCTTGCGTGAAGGCGGGATCCGGCATGAACACCAGCTCAGCGCCTTTCAACGCTTCTTCTACCTTTTGAGATATTGAAATCGAAACCTTGCGCTCACCTTCGGCGTCTTTGATGGTTAGAGAGGGCTGCAGCGCGGCAGTATTCCGCCGCCACATCGAGACATCGTGGCCTTGCTCGGCAAAGTCCGCGGCGGCGGCGTAGGCGCCGTTGCCGCCCCCGATGACGGCGATCTTCATTCCTTGATCCCGATCCAGCCCTTGTGCGAGATGTCGAACACCACGCCGTTCGGGTCGCGGAACTTGCGCTCGAAGTCGACGCCGCCGCCGCCCTTCAGCTCGCGATGGAAGCGGCCGCCGTTCTTCTTCACCCGCTCGGTGTAGCCCTCGAGGTCGTCGACGATGAAGCCCATGTGGTGGATGCCGTGGAAGTCCTTGCCGCGCTCGTCGCCCGCCGCGTCGTCGGAGTGGAACTTGAGCAGCGTCAGGTTGATCACGCCGTCGGACAGCGACAGGCCATCGCCGTACGGCGTCTCGACGTAGCTCACCTCCTCGAGGCCGAAGGTCTTCTTGTAGAACTCCGCCGCCGGCTTCAGCTCGGGAACCGAAATGGCGATGTGTCGCAGTTTCGCGGTCATGGCTTCTCCAGTAGCGCGTGCAGGTTGGCCTTGCGCTCGTAGCCGGCGCCGGGCGCGTCCGGAATTGTGACGCGTCCGCCGTCGACGCGCACCCCGTCCCAGTAGCCGCCGTAGGGCAGCGTCGCGTCGGGCGCCGCTTCCGCCATGCCGAGGCCGAGGCCGGCGACGCAATGCGCGGCGAACAGGTGCCCGGCGTGCGGCAGGAACTGCGAGCGCTTCCAGCCGGCGGCCTCGTAGGCGGCGAGGATGCGGGCGTATTCGCCCACGCCGTAGGCGAGCAGCGGGTCGACCTGGACGAAGTCGCGCTCCGGCCGCAGGCCGCCGTAGCGCAGCAGGTTGCGCGCATCGTCGAACGAGAACAGGTTCTCGCCGGTGGCGAGCGGCGCGGCGCTCAGGCGACCGTAGTCCTTCAGAGCCTCGAAGTCGAGCGGCGGCGCCGGCTCCTCGATCCAGGCCAGCTTGAACGGCTCGAGCGCGTCGAACCATGCCGCCGCGTCCTTCGCCGCAAGCGCGCCGTTCGCATCGACCGCCCACTTGGCGCCGGGCGGCAGCGCGGCGGCGGCGCGCTCCAGGCGCCTGAGGTCGGACTCGATGTCGCCGCCGACCTTGATCTTGACGCAGCCGTAGCCGGCGTCGATCGCCTTCTTCACCTCGAAGGTAAGGATGTCGTCCGTGCGGAAGTGCCCACAAGAGGCGTACACCGCGATCTGCGGTTTTGCTTCCCTTGCAAAATATTCTGCAATCGAGCGCCAGAGCGGCAGGCCCTGCGCCTTCGCCCTTAGGTCCCAGGCCGCCGCCTCGATCAGGCCGACCGCGCCGGGCCGCTCGCCGTGGCCGCCCTGCTTTTCGTCGGCCATCGCGGCGCGGGCGAAGGCCGCCGGGTCCGGCAGCCCCTTGCCGTCGAGCAGCGACTCGGGCTTCGCCTGCATCAGGCGCGGGATGAACCGCTCGCGCAGCAGGGCGCCCTTGCCGTAGCGGCCGATCGAGTCGAAGGCGTAGCCGGTGAGGCCGCGGTCGGAGACCAGCGCGAGCGCCGAGGCGGTCATCGCGCCGAAGCCGATCGAGGCGTTGCGCATGTCGGCGCCGATGCCGACGGTGCGCTCGCGGCAGTCAACGACGCGCATCGCGCAAGGCCTCCAGGATGCGCTGCGGCGTGTAGGGCTGCGCCATCACCTCGGCGCCGAACGGCGCCAGCGCGTCGTTGATCGCGTTGCCCACCGCGGCGGCGGCGCCGATGGTGCCCGCCTCGCCGATGCCCTTGGCGCCGAGCAGGGTTCCGGCCACCGGCGTCTCGACGTGCTCGATCACGATGTCGGGCATCTCGCCCGCCATGGGAACCAGGTAGTCGGCCATCGAGCCGTTGAGGAGCTGCGCGCCCGCGTCGTAGAGGCTTTCCTCGTACAGCGCGGCGCCCAGGCCCTGCACCACCCCGCCGCGCAGCTGCTCGTCGGCGAGCAGCGGGTTCACCACGCGCCCGCAGTCCTCGACGATCCAGTGCTTGAGCAGCCTGAAGAAGCCGGTTTGCGGATCGAGCTCGAGCAGGCTCGCCTGCACGCCGTTGGCGAGCAGGTAGGGCTGCTGCATGACCGCGTGCGCGGCGACGCTGGCGCCGGCCTCGAGCCCCGCCGGCAGCAGGTGCTGCTTGTAGTTCATCACCGCAGCGACCTCCGACAGCGGCGCGTCCTTCAAGCCTGTGGCCTCGCGTACGACCGCTATGCGCTGGGCGAGCTGGCGCGCCGCGAGCAGCACGGCTTCGCCGGCGATGGTCAGGCCGCGCGAGGCGAAGGTGCCGCCGCCGACCGCGGTCATCAGGGTATCGCCGCCGGCGACGCGCACCGCCTCGAGCGGCACGCCGAGCTCGTGGGCGACGAGCTGCGCCAGCGCAGTCTCCACGCCCTGCCCCTGGTCGGCGTTCGAAGTGATGCAGGTGACTGCGCCCGACGGCTCCAGGCGCAGCGTGCAGCCTTCCTGCGGCGAGATCTTCACGCCCGCCGCGCCGTAGAAGCCCGCGCCGGGCGAGTTCTGCTCGACGAACACCGCGAGCCCGATGCCGAGATGGCGGCCGCGCGGGCGTTCCTGAGCCTGGGTTTTCCTGAGCGAGCTGTAATCCATCAGCGCGAGCAGGCGATCGAGGCAGGCCGCGTGCGACAGGCCGCCCGCCTGCACCCCGCTCGGCGCCACGCCCTCGCGGCGGAAGTTGCGGCGGCGGAACTCGGCCGGGTCAATGTTCGCTGCGCGCGCGCAGGCATCGACCAGCAGCTCGACCGCGCCGCAGGCGACCGGCTGGCCGACGCCGCGGTACGAGCCGGTGGCGGGCTTGTTCTGCCAGGCGACGCGCAGCCGCCCGCGGTAGGCGCCGAAGTCGTAGGGCGCGCCGGCGAACGACAGCACCTGCAGCCCCTCGAGGATGCTCGAGCGCGGATACGCGGAGTACGCGCCGGCCTCGACCAGGTCGTCGAGCGACAGCGCGGTGATGCGCGCGCCCGCGTCGAGCGCGATCGACGCCGTGACGCGGTGCGCGCGGGCGTGGATGTCCGAGACGAACGCCTCCAGCCGGTCGCAGACGTACTTCACCGCGCGCCCGGTGAGGAGCGAGGCGGCGCAGACCGCGACCTCGTCGTCGTACACGTGCAGCTTGACGCCGAAGCCGCCGCCGACGTCAGGCGTCAGCACGCGGACGTCCTGCTCGGGCAGCGCGAAGCAGTCGGCGTACAGCGCGCGCATCTGGTGCGGCACCTGGGTCGACTGGTGCACGGTGAGCTGGCGCGTCGCCGGGTCGAAATCCGCCACGATCGAGCGCGGCTCGAGCGGCACGCCGGTGTGCCTGGCGAAGCGCATGCGCCGCTCGACCCGGCGGCCGCCCTGCGGCGCGGCGCCGGCCTCAATGGCGTGCTCGAAGGCGAGGTTGCTGCCGAGCTCCGGGTGCAGCAGCGGCGCGCCCGCCGCCAGCGCGGCCTCGGGATCGGCCAGCGCCTCGAGCGGCTGCCACTCGACCTCGATGCGCTCGACCGCGTCCTCGGCGATCGCGCGCGTGCGCGCGAGCACGATGGCGACCGGCTGCCCCTGCCAGAGCGCGCGCCCGATCGCGAGCGGCGGCTGCGGCGGCGAGCGATGTCCCGGCCACGTGGCGAGCTTCGTTTCCCAGGGTTTGCACACTGCCGCGAGCTCCGCACCGCCGAACACGGCGGTGACGCCTTCCATTTTTCTTGCTTCTTCAAAACTTAGTTTCTGTACACCTGCGTGTGGGTGCGGACTGCGCAGGAACGCCGCGTGAAGCAGCCGCGGGAAGCGCAGGTCGTCGGCGTAGCGCCCGCGCCCGGCGGCGAGACGCCGCGCGTGCGCGCGCGGCACCGGATCGCCGATGCCTTTCCTAGAACGGTACGGCGATAGCACGCTGCGGCGCCTCGCTGTCGATCAGGTCCACGCGCTTCAGCACGATGCGCAGGCCATCCGCCTCTTTGCGGAGCTTGTGAGTCACCCTCGCCGCGAACCAGCGCGCTTCGCCCTGCCGCCATTCGGCGACGACGAGCGCCGATCGCGCTTCCATCCCGGAAACTTCGATGCCGCTCACATGGTGCACGGTGCGCGAGGCCGGCGCCTGCGCGTGCATGTCGGGGCGCTCGAGGCGGGCGACGCGCATCGCGAGCAGCGGCTTCGGCTCGTAGAACAGCGACAGCGCCTCCTGCGGCGTCGCCTGCCCGGGGAGCGTCGGCACCCAGTACACGCCGTCGTCGGCGAACAGGGCCAGCCAGTCCGCGAAGCGCCGCTCGTCCAAGAGCCGCGCCTCGCGCAGGACGAACGCCTCCAGTTCTGCCTTCATTTCGCCATGTACTGCAGCCAGGCCTCGAACTGGTTGCGCACCGCGAGCTCGCTGGTGCCGCTGCCGAGGGTCGAGCCGTCGGCCTGCCGGCGGTCGCCGAGCGCCCCCCGGCGCACGTCGATCCAGTCGAGCGCGGCGTCTTCCAGACCGCGCTGGCAGCGCTCGAACACCTCGAGGTCGTCGGAGGCGACCAGCGAGGCCGGCGAGGCGGCGAGGTTGACGAACTGCAGCGTCAGCTCGTGCATCTCCTGCGCCGCGCCGTCGAGGCGGAAGCACAGCACCTCGACCTGCGTGCGGTTCGCCGCCAGCGGCTGCACGACGCGCATCGCGGCGAAGCGGGCGTTGAGCGAGACGTTGGGCCAGACCAGATTGTTGAAGCGATCCACCGCCAGCACCGCCGCGGCCTTCTCCTCGCCGTGGCGCTCGACCAGCTGCGCCCGATAGCGCGCGAACACCGGATCGCCGCGCTCGGCGCCGATCACGCCGCCCTTGTAGAAGCCGCCCATGTAGACGTGGCCGCCCGGAAAGGCGTGCAGCGGCACCTCTTCCCACTGCGGGGCGCGCATGCCGTTGGCGAGGAACATCTGCGCGCCCTGCTGGGTGAGGGCGTCGGCCGCGAGCGCCTGCGGCTGCGCGCGCGCCGCTTCCACCGAGCTGCGGTGCACGAAGCCGGGATGCACCAGGTCGACCGCGTTCTCCATGAACATCTTCCAGTTGCCGCGGTACTCCAGGCGCAGCGCGCCGCCGAAGCGCGACACGCTCCCGGCCGGCGCGCGGTCGAGCATGTTGTCGAAAGCGCTCGCCAGGCCGCCGAGGAACTCGGCGAGGCCGGGGCCTTGCGCGGCGTGCGAGCCGAAGACGAAGCCGCGGTAGCTCTCGACGCGCGCCACCTTCGCCAGGCCGAGGTCGGGCTGCGCCGCGTAGCCTTCCGCGAGC
>DASUZH010000173.1:0-4407 GCA_036376975.1 Burkholderiales bacterium
GTGCGCGAAACACTCGGCATCTGCGATCGCGCGTACATTATCAACGAGGGCGCCGTGCTCGCATCGGGCCATCCCGAGGAGATTGTCTATAATGACAGCGTTCGCCGAGTATATCTGGGCGAGAATTTCCGCATGTAGCAGGCCCTAGGTCATTGATGAAGCCTTCGCTTCAATTCCGGCTCTCCCAGCACCTCACCCTCACGCCGCAGCTGCAGCAGTCGATCCGCCTGCTGCAGCTGTCCACGGTCGAGCTGAACCAGGAGATCGACCGCCTGCTGATGGAGAACCCGGCGCTCGAGCGCGAGGATCACGAGGAAGGCGGCGGCGAGGCGCCGGCCGCGGCGCCCGCGCCGGGCAGCAACACCGCCAGCAGCACCAGCGCGCCGACCGAGGCGGCGCCGGCCGAGACCGACTGGTCGGCCGACATCGCCTCGAACTGGCGCGGCGAGGGCGGCGGCGACGACGAGGACGGCGACCGCAACTTCGGCACCGCCGAGACGCCGACGCTGCGCGACCACCTGCGCTCGCAGCTCTCGCTCACCAACCTGTCCGAGCGCGACCGCGCGCTGGTCGAGGTGCTGATCGACGCGCTCGACGAGGACGGCTACCTGACGCAGCCGCTGGAGGAGATCGCCGCGCTGCTGCCGGCCGAAGCGGCCGTCGAGGCCGAGGAGCTGGCGATCGCGCTGCGCCACCTGCAGAACCTGGAGCCCGCCGGCGTCGGCGCGCGCTCGCCGGGCGAGTGCCTGTGCCTGCAGCTGCGCGTGCCCTGCGAGGGCGACGATTCTCCCGCCCACCTGCTCGCGCTGCAGATCGCCGAGAAGCACCTCGACCTGCTCGCCGGCCGCGACTACACGCGGCTGAAGAGCGTCACCGGCGCCAACGACGCCACGCTGCGCGAGGCGCAGAAGCTGATCCAGACGCTCAACCCGCGCCCGGGCGCCGCCTTCGCGCGCGTCGAGGCGCGCTACGTGATTCCCGACGTGGTGGTGCGCAAGACCAAGAACGTGTGGAAGGCGAGCCTCAACCCCGACGCCATGCCGCGGCTGCGCATCAACCGCCTGTACGCGGAGCTGGCCGCCGGGGCGCGCGGCGCGGGCGGCTCCGGCGTCTCCTCGCAGCTGCAGGAGGCGCGCTGGCTGATCAAGAACGTGCAGCAGCGCTTCGAGACCATCCTGCGCGTGTCGCAGGCGATCGTCGACCGCCAGCGCCACTTCCTCGAGCACGGGGAAGTAGCGATGCGGCCCTTGGTTCTGCGTGAAATTGCCGGCACGCTCGGCCTGCACGAGAGCACCATCTCGCGCGTCACCACGCAGAAGTTCATGGCGACGCCGCGCGGCACCTTCGAGCTGAAGTATTTCTTCGGCAGCCACGTCGCCACCGAGGCGGGCGGCGCGGCCTCCTCGACCGCGATCCGCGCGCTGATCAAGCAGCTGGTCGGCGCCGAGGACGCCAAGGCGCCGCTTTCCGACTCGCGCATCGCGCAGATCCTTTCCGAGCAGGGCATCGTGGTGGCGCGGCGCACCATCGCCAAGTACCGCGAGTCCCTGCAGATCCCACCCGTCAACCAGAGAAAGGCCTTGTAATGAACCTCAGCGTCAGCGGCCATCATCTCGAAGTGACTCCTTCCCTGCGCAGCTACGTGGCGAGCAAGCTGGAGCGCGTGACGCGCCACTTCGACCACGTCATCGACGCGCACGTCATCCTTACGGTGGAGAAGCTGCGGCAGAAGGCCGAAGTGACCCTGCACGTGCGCGGCAAGGACCTGCACTGCGAGAGCGAGGAAACCGACCTGTACGCGGCCATCGACCTGCTCGCCGACAAGCTCGACCGCCAGGTGCTACGCTACAAGGACAAGCTGTACGACAAGAGAGGGTCCGAGCCGCTGTCATGAGCCTGGTAGCCAAGCTGCTGCCGCCTGACCACGTCGTCACCGACCTGCAGGCGACGAGCAAGAAGCGCCTGTTCGAGCAGGCCGGGCTGATGTTCGAGAACCAGCACGGCCTCGCGCGCAGCGTCGTGTTCGACAGCCTGTTCGCGCGCGAGAAGCTCGGCTCGACCGGCCTCGGCCAGGGCGTCGCCATCCCGCACGGGCGCATCAAGGGCCTGAAGGAGGCGCTCGGCCTGTTCCTGCGGCTGCAGCAGCCGGTGCCTTTCGAGTCGCCCGACGGCAACCCGGTCAGCCTGGTGTTCGTGCTGCTGGTGCCGGAGAAGGCGACCGAGAAGCACCTGCAGATCCTCTCGGAGCTGGCGCAGATGTTCAGCGACAGGCCGCTGCGCGAGGCGATGATGCAGGCGCCCGACGCGGCCGCGCTGCACCAACTGATCAGCACATGGCAGCCGGATGCACCAGGTCAACGTCGCGCGGCTGCATGACGACAACCGCGAGGCGCTGTCGCTCGCCTGGGTTGCCGGGCGAGACGGCGGCACCACGGTGCGCCGCGAGGCGGCGGTCGCCGCCTCGCTGATCGGCTACCTCAACCTCACCCACCCGAACGCGGTCCAGGTCATCGGCGCCTACGAGGCCGGCATCGTCGGCGGCTTCGTCGAGCGCCTGTTCGAGGCCCATCCCGCGGCGGTGATCGTCGCCGACGGCGTCGCGCCGCCGGCGGCGCTGGTCGAGGCCGCGACGCGCGCGCACACCCCGCTGTTCGCCTCGCCGCTGCCGGCACCGCGCGTGATCGAGAAGCTGGCGCGCTACCTCGCCAAGGCGCTCGCCGACAGCGTGGAGCGCCACGGCGTATTCATGGACGTGCTCGGCCTCGGCGTGCTGATCACCGGCGACTCGGGCGTCGGCAAGAGCGAGCTCGGCGTCGAGCTGATCAGCCGCGGCCACGGCCTGGTGGCGGACGACGTGGTGGAGCTCTCGCGCATCGGCGACGGCGGCGTCGAGGGGCGCTGCCCGCCGATGCTGAAGGACTTCATCGAGGTGCGCGGCCTCGGCCTGCTCAACATCCGCACCATCTTCGGCGAGACCGCGGTGCGCCGGAAGATGAAGCTGCGCCTGATCGCGCACCTGGCGAAGCCGCTGCCCGGCGGCAAGGATCCCACCGAGCGGCTGCCGCTTTCGGAACTGTCGGAGGAGATCCTCGGCGTCAGCGTGCGCAAGGTGATCATCCCGGTCGCCGCCGGCCGCAACCTCGCGGTGCTGGTCGAGGCGGCGGTGCGCAACGAGATCCTCAAGCTGCGCGGCATCGACTCGACGCAGGAATTCCTCGCGCGCCAGAAACAGCAGATGCAGCAAGACAAAGAGTAGTGCAGCTCATCCTCGTCAGCGGACTGTCGGGCTCGGGCAAGTCCATTGCCCTGCACGTCCTCGAGGACGGCGGCTTCTACTGCGTCGACAACCTGCCCGCCGGCTCGCTCGGCCCGGTGCTCGGCTACCTCGCCGAAGCCGGCCACCAGCGCGTCGCGGTCAGCGTGGACGCGCGCAGCGCGGCCGTTGCCGCGCTGCCGGAGCAGATCGCCAGCCTGAAGGCGCGCGGCGTCGAGGTGCGCGTGCTGTACCTCGAAGCCACCACCGCGGCGCTGCTGCGGCGCTTCTCGGAGACGCGGCGCAGCCATCCGCTCACCACTTCCGGCGCCGCGCTTACGGAAGCGATCGAGAAGGAGCGCGAGCTCTTGGCCGATGTCGCACTGCTCGGCCACCGCATCGATACCAGCGAGCTGCTGCCGCGCGTGCTGCAGAACTGGATCCGCGACCTGCTCGGCATCGGCGCCAACGCGCTCACCCTGCTGTTCGAGTCGTTCGCCTACCGCGACGGCATCCCGCTCGACGCCGACTGGGTGCTCGACGCGCGCATGCTGCCCAATCCGCACTACAACCCGCAGCTGCGCCCGTTCACCGGCCGCGATGCCGCGGTGATCGAGCACCTGCGCGCCGACCCGGCGGTCGGCCGCTGGCTGGAGGACGTGCGCGCCCTGCTCGCGCGCTGGCTGCCGGAGATCGTGAAAGAGAACCGCAGCTACGTCACCGTGGCGATAGGCTGCACCGGCGGCCGGCACCGCTCGGTGTACCTGGTCGAGCAGCTCGCCGCGGCGTTCCGCAAGGACTGGAACATCCTCGTGCGCCACCGCGGCCTCGCGCGCGCCGCGCCCGAGTGAACAACGTACCGCTGTTCCCGCTCAACACCGTCCTCTTCCCAGGCGGGCGCCTTCCGCTGCGCATCTTCGAGCAGCGCTACATGGACATGGCGAAGGTGTGCCTGAAGGACGGCTCGCCGTTCGGCGTCTGCCTGATCGTCGAAGGCCGCGAAGTCGGCGACCCTGCGGTGCCGGCGGAGGTCGGCACCCTCGCCCGCATCTCGCACTGGGACATGCCGCAGCTCGGAGTACTCGAAGTGGTCGCCCTCGGCTCGCAACGCTTCCGCATCAAGTCGCGCCGCGTCGAGCCCTCGGGGCTCGCAC
>DASUZH010000174.1:0-5602 GCA_036376975.1 Burkholderiales bacterium
TTCTTCACCTGGCAGTAGCAGCCGAGGTTGTAGTAGAGCGCGCCGGCCCGGATCGGGTACAGAGTCGGCGTGGCCGGCGTGCGGATCGGCGTCACGATCCACGGCTTGCCGCCGAGGTCGACCTCGCGCAGCGCGAAGCGCGTCAGCTCGGCGGCCTGCTGCCACGGCACTTCCCAGTCCTGGATCAGCGGCTCCTCGGTCTGCGCCCTTGCCGGCGCCACCCGGTCGAGCAGCCGCGTCTTGGCGTCGATGTAGCGCTTGTAGAAGCCCGAGTTGCGCAGCGCCGCCGGCGCGAAGCGGCGGAACAGGTTGTAGGCCGGCGTCTCGGGCACGTTCCAGAACCAGTCCGGGTCGTAGCGGAACAGGTAGTCCTTGGCGGTGAGATAGACGTCGGGCTGCCGCTCGATCAGGCGGTAGAAGATGTTCCGCCGCAGGATCTCGTCGACGCGCGGCGGTTTCTCGATGAAACGCGACACCGTCAGGAACAGGTGCGAGCTCGAGTAGAACGTTCCTTCCACGAAATCGGCGTCGGTTTCGGTGGCATTGCGCATCGCCGCGAGGTAGGCGTCGAGGTCGTCGAAGCGCTCGGTATGCAGGTGCACGTACGGCAGCGCCGGCATCAGGCGCATCGTCGCGCGCAGGATGTAGCCGAGCGTGCCGTAGGAATTGGGCAGCGCGCGGAACAGGTCGGCATGCTCGCCCTGGGCGCTGCAGGCGACGATGCGCCCATCGGGCAGCAGCACTTCGGCCTCGAGCAGGCCGTCGTGCACGAAGCCGTGGCGGAAGCAGTTGGACTCGATGCCGATGCCGACGATCGCGCCGCCGACGGTGATGTGCTTGAGCTCCGGCGTGATCAGCGGCGCGAGGCCGTGCGGCAGGGTGGCGTCGACGATGGTCTCGAAGGTGGCGAGGCCCTCGACTTCCATCTGCCGGCGCGCCGCGTCGACGCGCAGCACGCGGTTGAAGCCGCTCAGGTCGACGCGCCGTCCCGCGCGCGCGCGCGGCTGGTAGCGGAACAGGTTGGAGCTGGTGCGCTTGCCGAGGCTGACGCCGCCGGCGGATGCGGCGAGCGATTCGAGCAGGAGCTTTTTCTTGCCCTCGTAGGCAGCCGTAGCCATCGGGCTACTCTACCATCCGCTCCTTCTCGAACTTCTCCTGGCAGCGGATGCAGCGGATGGCGGCCGGGTGCACGCGGAGGCGCCGGTAGTCGATGTCGGCGCCGCACGCGATGCAGTTGCCGTAGCTGCCCTCGTCGAAGCGCCGCCGCGCCTCGTCCAGCTGGCGCAGCTCGCCGACCTCGCGGGTCACCTCGGCGTGGTCCAGCTCGACTATGTTGCGCGCCACCGACTCGTCGCCGGGATCGGGCGCCGGGCCGGCCAGCTCCTCCATGTTGTCGGCGCGCGCGCGGCCCATGTCCTTGCGCAGCTCCTCGAGCAGCGAGGCGCGGCGCTCCTCGATGACGCACACCAGCTCGAGGGCTTGCTCGTGGGTAAGCGGCATGAAGCGTCGCGCCGCAAGTTACGTGCCGCCGAGGCGCCTAGGCGGCGGAATTGCAGCGCGGCGCGCGCAGGAAGCTGGTCTTGTGCTCCCCGAGCAGCTGCGCCTCGCGCGCCGCCGGATCGCGGCTCAGCTCCCAGCTGTAGTGCGTGGTGTCGCGCGTGCACGGTCCCTCGCGGCCGGAGAAATGGTCCACCAGCCGCGAGCGGATGGTGGTGCCGTGGCCGGCGGCGCGGCCGACATAAATTATCTCGTCGTCCTGCCAGAGCAGGTAGACGCCGGCTTCCTCGGGGGCGGCGGCGACCAGCGCGCCGGTGAACGGAAACCTTCTCGGCTGGGACGTCATTGGCCGCGGATTCTAGCCAATGAACCTGTTCAGCGCCGGAAATGGCGGCGCGGATCGAACCGCGCGGCGTCGCGCAGCTCCTCGTAAAGCTTGCGCTCCTGCTCGGTGCGGGCAGGCGGGGCAACGATGTTGATCACGGCGTACTGATCGCCCGCGCCGCCGCCCGGCCGCGGCAGGCCCTTGCCGGCGAGGCGCAGCTTCTGGCCGCTCTTCGAGCCGGCGGGCAGCCGCATCGCGACCATGCCGTCGAGCGTCGGCACCTCGATCTCGGCGCCGAGCGCGGCTTCCCACGGCGCCACGGGAACCTCGATGTCGAGGTCGTGGCCGCTGGGCCTGAACAGCGGATGCGGCAGCACCGAGATGTTCAGGTATAGGTTCCCCGCCGGGCCGCCGTTCGCGCCCGGGCCGCCCTTGCCCGGCAGGCGCAGGCGCTCGCCGTCGGTCGCGCCGCGCGGAATGCGCGCGCGCAGGCTCTTCTCGCCGATCTTGAACTCCCGCTCGACTCCGCGCGCCAGCTCTTCCAGCGTCAGCGGGATGGTCACCTCGTAGTCCTCGCCGGGGATCTTGAAATCGCGCCGCTGGAAGCCGCGGCCGAAGGAAGCGAACAGGTCCGACAGGTCGATGCCGCCGAGGTCCGCCTCGCTGAACTGCGCGCCGGCGCCGGCGTTGCCGCCGCGGCCGAAGCGGCTGAACCAGTCCGGCGGCGGCCGGAAGTCCTGCCCGGTGCGGTGGCTGCCCAGGCTGTCGTAGGCGGCGCGCTTTTCCTTGTCGCGCAGCGTCTCGTAGGCCTCGGAGACGTCCTGGAAGCGCTCGGTGGCGTTCTTTTCCTTGGAGACGTCGGGGTGGTACTTGCGCGCGAGCTTGCGATAGGCCTTCTTGACCTCCTCGTCGCTCGCGCCGCGCTCGACGCCGAGGATCTTGTAGTAGTCCTTGTATTTCATCCCGGGTAGATGGGGTCGGCGGGCGGCCTATTTCAACCGCCTCACGACCGTGACCTCGGTGCCGGTGCGGGCGTCCTCGACAAAGCCGAGCCGCTCCGCCAGGTCGAGCATGTCGCGGTTGGCGTTGAGGATGACGCCGTAGAGCGCCTCGTAGCCGGCGGCGCGCGCCGCGCTCACCAGGCGCTCCAGCAGAGCGCGGCCGAGGCCCTTGCCCTGCCATGCGTCGGCGACCACCAGGGCGAACTCGGCGCTGCGCCCGTCGGGGTTCGGCGCATAACGGCCGACGGCGACGAACTCGCCTTCCGCCACCGCGGCGAGCGCCAGCTCGCGGTCGTAGTCGAGCTGCGTGAAGCGCTCGAGCATCTGCGGCGGCAGCTCGCGCAGGTACTGCATGAAGCGCTGGAAGCGCGAACGCGCGGACAGGCCGTCGAAGAAGCGCCGCTCGAGCCCGGCGTCCTCGGGCCGCACCGGCCGCAGGCGCACGCGGCGCCCGCCGGCGAGCTCGATCTCCTCCTCGAGCTCGGCCGGGTACGGATGGATCGCCATGTGCCGGTAGCGCGGGTCGGCGCGCGGCGGCCGCGACGCGTCGATCGCAACGCGCGCGTCGGCGACGATCGCGCCGCCGGGGTGGGCGAGCACCGGGTTGAGGTCCATTTCCTTCAGCCACGGCAGCGCGCAGACCATGCGCGAGACGCCGAGCAGGATGCGCTCGAGCGCGCCGAGGTCGGCGGCGGGCACGTCTCGATAGGCCGCGAGCAGCCGGTGCACGCGCGTGCGCGCCATCAGCTCGCGCGCCAGCGCCGCATTGAGCGGCGGCAGCGCGAGCGCGGTGTCGCGCACCGCCTCGACCGCGACGCCGCCGGCGCCGAAGCTGATCACCGGGCCGAACACCGGGTCGGTGGCGACGCCGACCAGCACCTCGCGGGCGTGCGCGTAGCGCAGCATCGGCTGCACTACCACGCCTTCGATGCGCGCAGAGGGGCGCAGGGCGCGCACGTGGCGCAGCATGTCGTCGAAGGCGCTGGCCACCATCGCCTCGTTCTGCAGGCCGAGGCGCACGCCGCCGACGTCCGACTTGTGCGTGATGTCGGGCGAATGCAGCTTGACGGCCGCCGGGAAGCCGACCTCGTGCGCGGCGGCGACTGCCGCCTCGCGCGTGGCGGCAACGATCGTGCGCGGCACCGGCAGGCCGAAGGCGGCGAGCAGGGCGCGCGCCTCGTCCTGGTCGAGCAGGCTGCGGCCCGCGGCGCGCGCCCGGGCGAAGAGCGCCTCCGCCGGGGCGAGTTCGGCGCGCGGCTCGAGCGCATCGGCCGCGAGCGCCCCGGGCGCCTGCATCAGCTGCTCGCGGTTGCGTCGGTGCGCGCAGAGGAAGGAGAACGCCTCGACCGCGTTCTCCGGCGTGTAGAAGTTGGGGATGCCCTGCGCGTCGAGCCAGGCGCGGCTGCGGTTCGGGTTGATGTCGCCCAGCCAGGCGGCGAACACCGGCTTGCGGCTGCCCTGCGCCGCCTGCGCGAGCGCGCGCGCGGCCGCTTCGGGCTCGGTGACGGCCACCGGCGAGTACATGGCGAGCAGCGCGTCGACGCCGGGGTCGGCGAGCGCCGCGTCGGCCGCGTCGGCGAAGCGCTGCGCCGGCGCGTCGCCGATGATGTCGATCGGGTTGCCGCGCGACCACTGCGCGGGAAGCTTTTCATTCAGGGCGGAAATCGTCCGCTGCGACAGCTCGGCCAGCGGCACCGCGTTGTCCGCCGCGCTGTCGGCGGCGACCACGCCCGGCCCGCCGCCGTTGGTGACGATGGCGAGGCGCTCGCCCTCGGGGAAGCGCCCGCCGGTGAGCGCGCGCGCGGCGGCGAAGAGCTGCGTATAGGTCTTCACCCGCACCGCGCCGCCCCGGCGCAGGGCGGCGTCGAACACCGCGTCGCTGCCGACCAGCGCACCGGTGTGGCTCGACGCGGCGCGCGAGCCGCCGGCGTGCCGCCCGACCTTGAGCGCGATCACCGGCTTCACCCGCGCCGCGGCGCGCAGCGCCGACAGGTAGCGGCGCGCATCGCGTATGCCTTCGACGTAGAGGAGGACGGCGTCGGTCGCGTCGTCCTCCACCAGGAAGTCGAGCAGCTCGCCGAAATCGAGGTCGGCGGCGCCGCCGAGGGAGATCACGCTGCTGAAGCCGATTTCCGCGGTGTAGGCCCAGTCGAGCACGGCGGTGCAGATCGCGCCCGATTGCGAGACCAGCGCGAGCTTGCCGGGTCGCGCCGGCGTGCGCGCGAAGGTCGCGTTGAGCCCGGTGTCGGTGCGCATCAGGCCGAGGCAGTTGGGTCCGAGGATGCGCACGCCGCTTTTGCGCGCGGCCGCCAGCATCTTCTCCTGCAGCGCGCGGCCTTCCGGACCGGCCTCGGCGAAGCCGCTGGTGAGCACCGCCGCCGCGCGAATGCCCGCGGCGCCCGCGTCCTCGATCACTTGCGGGACCGCCTCGGCCGGCGCCACCACCACCGCGAGGTCGACCGCGGCCGGCAGCTTCGTCAGCCGCGGATAGGCGGGCTGGCCGAACAGCGAGCGGTGCTTCGGATTGACCGCGAACAGGCCCGCCGGCAGGCCGCCGGCGGCCAGATTCCGGTAGACAATGCGGCCGAGCGAGCCCTCGCGCTCGGAGGCGCCGACCAGGGCCACGCTGCGCGGAGCGAGCAGGGGGCGCAGGTAGTGGTCGAGCACGGCCGCAGTCTATCTGTAACTGTTTGTCGCGGGACATCGCTGCGGTCACATCCGGTAACACCTTGGCACTGGAAGCAGCGCGGTGCGACGCCATGTGCGAGCTGCAGGGATC
>DASUZH010000175.1:0-7064 GCA_036376975.1 Burkholderiales bacterium
CCGCAGGTGTCGAGCTCGTCGCTGCCGCTGCTGTTCAAGGCCTGGGGCGTCACCATGGACCCGGGCAAGGTGATCTCCGACGTGGTGTTCGGCTCGGGCGGCGGCGCGCGCTACACGCCCACCGTGCTCTCGCTCAACCGCACCGCCTTCAGCCGCGACGACGTGGTCACCGGGCAGATCGAGACGCTGCTGTATGCCTTTGGCGGCGCCTTCGAGATAAAAAGCGGCGACCTGAGGGTCACCGAGCTGATCAGGAGCTCGCCCAACTCGATGCTGGTGGAGAACCAGGTCGCCACCAAGTCGGGCGACGAGGCGACCAGGAACTTCAAGCCTTCCGGCCAGCCGATGCCGCTCGCGCTGCGCCTCACCGGCAAGTTCAAGACCGCCTTCCCGGAGGGCGTGCAGGACGACAAGAAGCCGGTGCCGGGCACGCCCGCGCTGCGCGAGTCCGCGGGCGAGAACTCGGTGATCCTGGTCGCCGACGTCGACCTGCTCGCCGACGGCGCCGCGGTCGACGTGCAGGACGTGTTCGGCCGCCGCGTGGTGGTGCCCTCGAACGGCAACCTGGCGCTCGCCATGGGCATGGTCGAGCAGCTCGCCGCCGGCGACGACCTGATCTCGCTGCGCAGCCGCACCGCGTCGTTCCGCCCGCTCACCGTGGTGCGCGAGCTCGAGGCCGAGGCGCAGAAGGAGTACTTCGGCAAGATCCAGGCGCTGGAGGACGAGCTGCAGAAGACCACCGCCAAGCTGCAGGAATTGCAGAAGGCGCAAGGCGCGGCAGGCGGCAAGGGCGGCCAGCAGATCCTCAGCGCCGAGCAGCAGGCCGAGATGGAGCGCTTCCGCAAGACCGTCGCCGAGGGCCGCCTCGCGCTGAAGGAAGTGCGCAAGAACCTGCGCCAGGACGCCGAGGCGCTGGTGTTCTGGACCAAGGTGACCAACATCGCGCTGATGCCGCTCCTCGTCGCCCTGTTCGGCTTGCTTCTGGCATTTTTTAGAAAAACAAAAATCAGTTGAACGCCCGCGTCGCCGTCATCCTGGTCGTGCTGCTCGCCGTGCTCGGCGGCGGCGCGCTCATCTACCAGCAGCAGGAGCGCGCGCGCCGGCCGTCGAACGTCGGCAGCCTCGGCCAGGTCCTGCTGAAGGACCTCAAGGCCGCCGACCTCGCCTCGATCCGCATCGCCGAGGGCAAGCAGGTCCTCACCCTCGAGCGCAAGGACGAGCGCTGGACGATCGCCGAGCGCGGCGGCTTTCCGGCCGACTTCCAGCGCGTGCGCGACTTCGTGCTGAAGGCGATCGAGCTGAAGGCCGGCCAGACCGAGCCGATCGGCGAGAAAGACCGCGCGCGCCTCGCGCTCGACGAGAGCGGCACGACGATCGATTTCCGCGGCGCCGACGGCAAGCCGCTGCGCACGCTGGTGGTCGGCAAGAAGTACTTCAAGCGCGAGGTCGACAACCCCGCCAAGGCGCTCGGCGACGGCCGCTTCGTCCTCCTGCCCGCCGACCCGAAGACCGTGTACATCGTCGGCGATCCGCTGGTGCAGGCCACCGCGAAGACCAGCGAATGGATCGACCGCGGCTCGTTCCAGGTCGAGAAGGTGCGCAGCCTCGAGGTCAGGTTCCCCGATGGCGGCGGCTACCGGATCGAGCGCAACGCCGACAACGCCGACTGGAAACTGGCCGGCGCCAAGCCGGGCGAGAAGCTGGAGATCACAAAAGCGAACGCGGCCTCCTATTCGCTCAGCCTGCTCGACCTCGCCGACGTGCTGCCGAAGGACGCCAAGGACACCGGCCTCGACAAGCCGATCGAGATCCGCGCGGCGACCCTCGACGGCCTCGCCTACGACATCAAGGTCGGCAAGCTGCAGGGCGACAACCACTTCGTCACCTTCACCTCGAGCGGCAGCGTCAAGCCCGACCCGAAGGACGCCGAGCGCAGCAAGAAGCTCGAGGAGCGGCGGCCGCGCGAGAAGATGCTGCAGAACTATGTCCTGCTGGTCCCCAAGGGCCGCCTGGAGGACACCCTCAGGAAGCGCGCCGACATGCTGGAGCAGAAGCCAGGCGCGAAGAAGTAGCCGTCGGCCCCGCCGTGTCAAGATACGCGGCGATGATTCCCCGACTGGTGCTCCTGGTTTGCGGACTTGCCGCGGAGCCGGCGCGCGGCGCCGACTGGGAGCTGCTCAGCATCGGCGTGCGGGCGCAGGTATGGGAGCAGCGCGTGCTCGGCAAGGACCAGCCGGAGGCCTTCAACGAGTACGACCTGGTGGCGACCGTGCGCATGCCATGGGCAGGCCGGTCGTGGTCGAGCTGGGAAATGAGCGCCCGGCTGCTGGCGAGCGCCGGGATCATTCGCGGCGCCGACGACACCGCGTTCGTCGCTTCCGCCATCCCGGCGCTGGCCTTCACCCACCGCAAGGTGCCGGTCAGCGTCGATTTCGGCGCCGGGCTGGCGCTGCTCAGCCAGCATCAGTTCAGGGATCAGGACTACGGCGGCCCGGTCCAGTTCGCGCTGACCTTCGGCATCGGCGGCACGGTGTACCGCCAGGTGGGGATCGGCTATAGATTCCTGCATTATTCCGATGCGAGCATGTACGGGTCGCACACCATCGGCGCGGATTTCCACATGATCGAGCTGTTCTATGCCTTCTGAGATCGCGCGGCTGCTGGGCACCGAGCTGCCGGTCATCCAGGCGCCGATGGCCGGGTCGCAGGTCGGCGCGCTGACCATCGCCGTCTCCAACGCGGGCGGTCTCGGCTCGCTGCCGTGCGCGATGCTCAGCCTCGACGCGATGCGCGGCGAGCTGGAGAAGATCAAGGCCGGCACCGGCAAGCCGTACAACGTCAACTTCTTCTGCCACACGCCGCCGGCGCCGAGCGCCGAGCGCGAGCAGGCCTGGCGCACGGCGTTGTCGCCTTACTTCCGCGAGTACGGCATCGACCCGACGAACATCGCGCCGGGCGCAATGCGCGCGCCGTTCACGGCGGAAGCCGCGGAAGTGCTGGAGAAGTTCAAGCCTGCCGTGGTGAGCTTCCACTTCGGCTTGCCTGCCGCGGACCTGGTTGCGCGCGTCAAGCGCTGGGGGGCGACGGTGCTTTCCTCGGCGACCACCGTGGATGAGGCGCTGTGGCTCGAAGCCCACGGAGTGGATGCGGTGATCGCGCAGGGAAGCGAGGCTGGCGGGCATCGCGGCTACTTCCTGTCCAAGGACCTCGGCACGCAGGTCGGGACGTTCGCGCTGCTACCGCAGGTAGTGCGCGCGGTGAAGCTCCCGGTGATCGCCGCAGGCGGCATCGCCGATGCGCAGGGCGTATCGGCTGCCATGGCGCTCGGCGCGGCGGGCGTCCAGGTCGGCACCGCCTACCTGCTCTGCCCGGAAGCCACGATCAGCGCGACGCACCGCGCGGCGCTGAAGAGCGAAGGCGCGCGCGTCACGGCCCTCACCAACCTCTTTTCAGGCGGCGCCGCGCGCGGCATCGTCAATCGCCTGATGCAGGAGATCGGCCCGCTCAATGCGGCGGCGCCCGAGTTTCCGCTCGCCGCCACCGCCATCGCCCCGCTCCGCGCCAAGGCGGAAGCGCAGGGCCGCGGCGATTTCTCGCCGCTCTGGTCGGGCCAGAACGCGAGCGGCTGCAAGGAAATCCCGGCGGCCGAGCTGACTCGCGAGCTGGCGAAGGGGCTCTGAGCGTGCGCGTGCGCGCCGAGTCCCCTGCCGACGAAGCGTCGGTACGCGCCGTGCACATGGCGGCATTTCCCTCGGACACGGAGGCGAAGCTGGTCGACGCGATCCGCGCCAATGGAAACGGCCGCGTTTCGCTGGTTGCCGAGGAGGACGGAGAGATCGTCGGCCACGTCCTCTTCAGTCCGGTCGAGGTGGAAGGCACGCAGGGTCTCGGGCTTGCGCCGGTCGCGGTGTCGCCCGGCCGCCAGGGTCACGGCATCGGCTACGCGCTGATCAAGGCAGGCATCGCGGCCTGCCGCGAGCAGGGCGCCAGGTTCATCGTCGTGCTCGGCGAGCCCGGCTACTACCGCCGATTCGGCTTCCGCCCGACGCACCTCGGCAACGAGTACGGCGCGGGCGACCAGTTCATGGCGCTCGATCTCGAGCCGCACGCCACCGCCTCGCTCAACGGGGTGGTGAAATACGGACACGAATTCTCGGAGTTCGCATGAACATCAAGGAGAAGGCAGAACGGTTCGTCGCGCTGCACCGCGGACCGAAAACGTTCGTCATCGCCAATCCCTGGGACGCGGGCTCGGCGCGCATCCTCGCCGGGCTGGGCTATCAGGCGCTGGCGACTTCGAGCGGCGCCTCGGCCGGCGTGCTCGGGCGGCGCGACGGAAGGGTGACGCGCGACGAGGCGCTCGCCCACGCCAAGGCGATCGTCGACGCGGTCGACCTGCCGGTGTCGGCCGACCTGGAGAAGGGGTTCGGCGACCGGCCCGAGGACGCGGCCGAGACGATCCGCCTGGCCGGGGAGGTCGGCCTGGTCGGCGGCTCGATCGAGGACGCGACCGGCGACAAGGACAAGCCGCTGTACGAGCTCAACCATGCCGTGGAGCGCGTCGCGGCCGCGGTTCAGGAAGCGCGCCGGCATCCTTTCCCGTTCACGCTGACCGCGCGCGCGGAAGGCTTCTTGCGCGGCAAGCCCGACCTCGAGGACGTCATCCGCCGGCTGCAGGCGTTCGAGCAGGCCGGCGCCGACGTCCTCTTCGCGCCCGGCCTGCCCGACCTCGCCGCGGTCCGCGCGGTCTGCGCCGCGCTGAACAAGCCGTTCAACTTCATGGCCGGCATCAAGGGCAAGTCGTTCAGCGTCGCCGAGCTCGAGGCGGCGGGCGTGCGGCGCGTGTCGGTCGCGACTTCGCTCTATCGCGCGGCGATGAGCGGGCTCCTCGACGCAGCGCGCGAGGTGCACGACAAGGGAACGTTCGCCTATCTCGAGCGCACCATGACTACGCCGGACCTCAACGGCTTCATGCGCGGTTAACCAGATCCCTGCCTGCCGGACCACGCCGGGCGGGCCGGCCTCGGTAGTCCGTGTAGCGGCTTTACTCATAGTCTTTCCTCGCGCCCCTTTGGGCGTGGAGGAGACCGCAACATGGCATGGAAGCAACTCGCGCTTGCCGCCGCACTGGCCGGCATCGCGACCCCGGGGGAAGC
Organism: Burkholderiales bacterium; assembly: GCA_036376975.1. Taxonomy (GTDB): domain Bacteria; phylum Pseudomonadota; class Gammaproteobacteria; order Burkholderiales; family SG8-39; genus SCGC-AG-212-J23. The sequence goes on from DASUZH010000175.1 coordinate 5,157, forward strand.
CTTCGATACGCGTAACGAAGCGCAGACGGTGATGGTCTACTACGCGATCCCGCTCGACGCGCGCTCCGACAAGGAGCGCATTCCGTGGCTGGGCCTGCAGATCCAGGGCAAGCGCGACTACCAGAGCTACAACCTCGACACCCGCATGTTCACCTTCGCGGAGGGCGGCTCGGCGGCTGCGAACCTCGCGATCGTCGGCGCGGTGGTCGTGGGCGGAGCGGTGCTGGTGAGCCAGCGCGGCAAGAGCTCGGAGCAGCAAGTCCAGCAGCAGCAGGCGGCGAATCCGCCCGCCCCCGCCGGCAGCGGCGGCGGCGGAAGCGGCGGAACCGGGAGCTGCCCGAAGACCTGCTGATCCCGGGATAGACTGGCGGCTTGGCATACGAGCCGCACATCCCGGAGATCACCACCGTCATCCAGCTCGCGGTGGCGCCGGTGTTCATGCTCACCGCCGTGGGCACCATCATCGCGGCCCTCACCACTCGCCTGAACCGCGCGGTCGACCGGCGCCGCGACCTGGAGGCCCTGCTACCGCGCATGCCGGAGACGGAGCGGCCCGCCGCGCTCCAAGAGCTGGAGTTCATCGCCCGGCGCATCCACTTCGTTTATTTGTCCATCCTGTCGGCGGTGGTGTCGGGCCTGTTCGTCAGCCTGCTGATTTTTGGCGCCTTTATCGCAAGTTTCCTGCGCGCCGACATCTCCTACTCCATCGGCGCCATGTTCGCGCTGGCGGTGCTGGCACTCACCGTCAGCCTGCTGCTGTTCCTGCGCGAGATTTTTCTCGCCGTCTCCACCCCGCGGCATATTCCCAGGTAACACGGGCCGGCGTATAACTGTCTCATCCTCACCGAGGAGGAGACAGCCCGTGGCACATTCGATCAAGCGCATCAGAACCCTGGCGCTGGTCGGTCAGGCGGGGTGCGGCAAGACCTCGCTGGCCGAAGCGCTGCTCGCCAAATCTGGATCGGTACCGCCGGGTGGCAGCGTGGAACGAGGCTCTACCGTCTGCGACTACCACCCCCTAGAAAAGCAGCTGCAGCACTCCTTAAAGCTCGCGGTCGCGAGCTTCGAATCGCAGGACACCCGGATTCACCTTCTCGATACGCCCGGCTACCCGGACTTCCTCGGCCACGCCATGCCTGCGCTGGCGGCGGTGGAGACCGCGGCGATCGTGATCAACGCGCAGAACGGCATCGAGATGATGACGCCGCGCTTCATGCAGTGGGCGGCGAAGCGCTCGCTCGACCGCCTGATCATCGTCAACAAGATCGACGCCGATAACATCGACCTGGAGGCGCTGCTCGAGCGCATCCAGGAGGTATTCGGCAAGGAATGCCTGCCGCTCAACCTGCCGGCGGGCAAGCGCAGCAAGGTGTCCGACTGCTTCTTCGCGCCCTCGGGCGAGGCGGCGCCGGATGAAGTCGACTTTTCCTCGGTAGAGGCGGCGCACCGGAGGCTGGTCGACCAGGTGGTCGAGGTCGACGAGAAGCTGATGGAAACCTACCTCGAGAAGGGCGAGGTCTCGCCCGAGGAGCTGCACGAGCCGCTGGAGCGCGCGCTGCGCGAGGGGCACCTGATCCCGGTGGTGTTCACTTCGGCGCGCACCGGCGCCGGCATCGCCGAGTTGCTCGAGGTGATCATCCAGCTGCTGCCCAACCCCACCGAGGGCAACCCGGCCGCCTACGTCAGCGTGCCGGCGGCCGGCGGCGAGCCGGTCGACCTGCAGCCGATTCCCGATCCCGGCCGGCACGTGCTGGCGCACGTCTTCAAGATCGAGATCGATCCCTACATCGGGCGCCTGGCGGTGTTCCGCGTGCACCAGGGCCGCATCACGCCCGGCACGCAGCTCTACATCGGCGAGGGCCGCAAGCCGGTCAAGGCCGGACACCTGTTCATGCTGCGCGGGAAAAC
>DASUZH010000176.1:0-3550 GCA_036376975.1 Burkholderiales bacterium
GTCATTCCGATCCTGGAAAGGATGTCGCAGAAAAAAGCCGGCCAGGAGTTCGGCGTCTGCATCAACCCCGAGTTCCTGCGCGAAGGCACCGCGGTGCACGACTACTACCATCCGCCGAAGACGGTGATCGGCGAGGTGAACCGCGCGAGCGGCGACCTGCTCGCCAACCTGTACGGCAAGATGCCCTGCCCGCTGATCCGCACCGACATCGAGACCGCGGAGATGGTGAAGTACGCCGACAACGCGTGGCACGCGCTGAAGGTCGGCTTCGCCAACGAGATCGGCGCGCTGTCGAAGGCGCTGTCGGTCGACGCGCACAAGGTGATGGAGATCTTCTGCCAGGACCAGAAGCTCAACCTGTCGCCGTACTACCTGAAGCCCGGCTTCGCCTTCGGCGGCTCCTGCCTGCCGAAGGACGTGCGCGCGCTGCTGCACAAGGCGAAGACGCTCGACGTCACGCTGCCGATCCTCGCCTCGATCCTGCCCTCGAACCAGCTGCAGATCGAGCGCGGCATCCAGGCGGTGGTGGAGAAGGGCCGGCGCAAGGTCGGCATCCTCGGCTTCTCGTTCAAGGCCGGCACCGACGACCTGCGCGAGAGCCCGATGGTCGAGCTGTGCGAGCGGCTGATCGGCAAGGGCTACGACCTGCGCGTCTACGACCGCAACGTCAGCCTCGCCGCGCTGCATGGCGCGAACCGCGACTACATCCTCAACCGCATCCCGCACATCTCGCGCCTCATGGTCCCAACTATTGACGAGGTGCTCGGGCACGCCGAGACGGTGGTCATCGGCAACGCCTCGCCCGAGTTCGCCGGCGTGCCTGCGCGCATCGGCGAGGGGCAGACGGTGATCGATTTCGTGCGCGTGTGCGATTCGCGCACGGTGCTCGGAGTCTACGAAGGACTTTGCTGGTAATGAAAACCTACTACGTAAGGCCCGAGCGCGAAGGCGGCTACGGCGCCGGCGACGGCACGACCTACGACAACGCCTGGAACGGCCTGGAGAACGTCGACTGGCAGGCCATGGCGCAGGGCGATCCCGCGCAGCTCTGGCTGTGCGGCGGCCCCGGCGGCCCGGGCGGGTTCATGACCGTGTTCGTCGAATGGAGCTACTTTGAGCAAGCCGCGCCGCGTCCTCTTCCTAGTCGAGAATCTGCCGTCCCCGTTTGACCGCAGGGTGTGGCAGGAGGCGACGGCGCTGCGGGACGCCGGCTACCTCGTGTCCATCATCTGCCCGACGGGAAAAGGCTACGAGAAGAGGTTCGAGACTATCGATGGAATCGATATCTACCGCTATAGCCTCGCAGAGGCAGATGGCGTAGCTGGATATCTTCTCGAATACTCCGCTGCGCTTGCCTTCACGTTCGCCTTGAGTTTCAAGGTGAAATTCGACGTGATCCACGCGTGCAATCCGCCGGACCTGTTCTTCCTGATCGGCGGGTTCTGGAAGCTGTTCGGCAGGAAGTTCCTCTTCGACCACCACGACGTCAACCCGGAGCTGTACGAAGCCAAGTTCGGCAAGCGCGGCCTGCTCTGGAAGCTGATGGTGCTGCTCGAGAAGCTGACCTTCAGGACCGCGGACGTCTCGCTTGCGACGAATGAGTCGTACAAGCGCATCGCGATCACCCGCGGCGGGATGGATCCGCAGAGGGTGTTCGTGGTCCGCAGCGGCCCTTCGCTCGATCGCATGAAACTGGGTTTTGAAAACCAGGAATTAAAGAAGGGGAAGCGATACCTCGTCGGGTATGTCGGCGTCATGGGGCGCCAGGAAGGCATCGACTACCTGCTGCGCGCCGCGGCGCACATCGTGCACGACCTCGGCCGCAAGGACGTGCACTTCGGCCTGGTCGGCGGCGGCACTTCCCTCGAGGAGATGAAGCGCCTGGCGAGCGAGCTCGGCCTGGACGACTACGTGACCTTCACCGGGCGCGTCCCGGACGCCGAGATGCTGGCGATGCTGAATACCGCGGATGTCTGCGTCAACCCGGACGTGGCGAACGAGATGAACGACCTCTCGACCATGAACAAGGTGATGGAGTACATGGCGCTCGGCAAGCCGATGGTGCAGTTCGACCTTGCCGAGGGCCGCTTCTCCGCGCAGCAGGCCTCGCTCTACGCGCGCCGCAACAACGCGCTCGACCTCGGGGTGAAGATCCTCGAGCTGCTCGACGACGAGCAGACGCGAAAGGCCATGGGCGCCTTCGGCCGCAGGCGGGTGGTCGAGGAGCTGGAATGGCGCCACGAAGTGCCGAAGCTGCTTGCCGCGTACGAAGCGTTGTGGACGCCTGCAAAACAGCGGCCGGCTGCGCCGCGCTGGGCCGCGCGCCGCGGGGGGAATAGTCCTTCCGGACTGGAGCGGTAACGGCGTCGCGCTGCAGTGCGGCGGGTATTTTTGTCGGGCTATGCATACCACCCTGCCTTCGAATCGCTCCTTCGGCTGGCTGTTCGCCGGCGTATTCGCGTTCCTCGCGCTGTTCCATCCGTGGACCCTGCTGCTGGCCGGGATCTTCGCCCTGGTGACGCTGACGCGCGACGAGTGGCTGACGCCGCTCAACCGCGCCTGGATGAAGCTCGGCGCCGCCCTGCACATGGTGGTCAGCCCGCTGATCATGGGAATCATGTTCTTCGGCGTGTTCACGCCGATGGGCTGGGCGATGCGCCGCTTCGGCTGGGACGCGATGCACCGCACGTGGGACCCGGCGGCGAAGAGCTACTGGGTGCGCCGCGACCCGGCCGGCCCGGCCGACGACAGTTTCGGCAACCTGTTCTAGGAGATCGTCCGATGGAATACGTCACCCAGATGTGGCGCTTTCTCGCCGCCCGCCGCAAGTTCTGGCTGTTGCCGATCATCGCCATGACCGTCGTGCTCGGCGGCCTGCTGGTGCTCGCCAAGGGCTCGGTCGTCGCGCCGTTCATCTACACGCTGTTCTAGGCATGAAGATCCTCGGCATCTCGGCGTACTACCACGACGCCGCGGCGGCGCTGCTCGTCGACGGCCGCATCGCGGCGGCGGCGCAGGAAGAGCGCTTCACCCGCAAGAAGCACGACTCCAACTTCCCGCGCCACGCCATCGAGGCCTGCCTGAAGAGCGCCGCGCTGCGCCTGGCGGACGTCGACTGCGTCGCCTTCTACGACAAGCCTTTCCTCAAGTTCGAGCGGCTGCTGGAAACCTATCTTAGTTTCGCTCCGCGAGGCTTCCAGTCGTTCCGTACCGCGTTGCCTGTATGGGTGAAAGACAAGCTGTTCCAAAAGTCGGAGCTCGTGTCGGAGCTCAAGGCAATGGAGGGCACCGTCGAGTGGGGTAAGAAACTGATCTTCTCCGAGCACCACCTCAGCCACGCGGCGAGCGCGTTCTATCCGTCGCCGTTCGAGCGCGCCGCGGTGCTGACCATGGACGGCGTCGGCGAGTGGACCACCACCTCGGTGGCGATCGGCAACGGGCGCGACCTCAAGGTGGCGCGCGAGATCCACTTCCCGCATTCGCTCGGCCTGCTGTATTCCGCCTTCACCTACTACACCGGCTTCAAGGTGAACTCGGGCGAGTACAAGGT
>DASUZH010000177.1:0-3437 GCA_036376975.1 Burkholderiales bacterium
ATCTGCGTCGCCGCCTACCTCAGGGCGACCAACCAGGTCGAGCGCTTCGGCGGCCGCTACGTCGCCCGCCAGGGCATGCAGATGGGGCGCGACGGGCGCGTGTCGGTGCGCGTCGAGTCCGACGCGATCTGGATCGGCGGCCCCTCGGTCACCTGCGTCGACGGCACGATCCGCCTCTAAATGGGGACAGACCCCATTTATCGCAATTTGTCCAACGTACTAGATGAGAAAAATGGGGTCTGTCCCCATTTATTCTTTACTTGAGGATCCGCAGCAGGTTGTGGTGTGAATCGGTGAACACCGGCAGGTCGGCGCGGCCCTCGATCGGCTCGGCGACGTCGCCGATCAGCGGATACTCGAGGACCTGCCGGTTGCGGGTGACGATGATCTGGTCGGTCGACGAGTACCAGTACTCCGGCCCGGCGTCGAAGGACGGCGAGTCGGAGACGTTGACCGCCTGCATGCCGTGCTCGGCGGCGAGCGCCTTCACCACCGGCAGCAGGTCGATGAAGCGGTTGGTGGCCTGGAACACGATCACGCCGTCCGGCTTGATGTGCTTGACGTAGATCGCCATCGCCTCGCGCGTCACCAGGTGCATCGGGATCGAGTCGCCGGAGAAGGCGTCGATGCCGAGCACGTCGTAGGCGCGCGGCGGCTCCCGCTCGAGCGACAGGCGGCCGTCGCCCATCACCAGCTCGGTGCGCGCCGCGGTGTCGGCGAGGTAGGTGAACTCGCGCTTCGCCACGTCGACCACGCGCGGGCTGATCTCGTAGAACACCAGCGTGTCGCCGGGCCGCATCCAGGCGCCGATCACGCCAGCGCCGAGGCCGATCACGCCGACGTTGAGCGGCCGCTTCGGGCTGATCTCGCGCAGCGTGCGGAAGGTGCGGCCGTAGCCCGAGCCGGGATTGAAGTAGTCCGACGGCGTGTTGCGGAACGAGTCGCCCAGCAGCTGGCCGCCGTGCATGATGCCGCCGTGGTACATCGAGCGATAGGGCACCGGGCTGGGGAAGTCGACGGTGCGCACCACGCCGTAGAAGTCGCGCTCCATCACCCGCACGCCCTCGTTGTAGTCCTTCGCGCCGCGCACGACGAAGCCGATGGTCGCCAGCAGCGCCACCACCGCGATGCCGCGGGCGACGCCCTTCAGCTCGACCGAGAGAAGCGCCGCCAGCACCACCAGCGCGATGCCCAGCTCGAAGTAGCCCGACAGCGCGAGCGGCGCGACGATCGCCACCAGCACCGCGCCGGCGGCGCCGCCCACCGACAGCATCAGGTAGAAGCGCGTCAGGTGCGCCGGGTCGGGCCGCAGGCGCGACAGCTCGCCGTGGCACACCATGCAGGCGACGAACATGCCGAGCAGGTAGACCGGCGCGGCCACCTTCAGCTCGAGCGAGGGGATGTACCACGCCATCAGCGGCAGCAGCAGCGCCAGCGCGCCGATGAACAGCGGGCGCAGGTACCAGCGCGGGTGGTCGAAGGCGAGGATGAAGGTGACGAGGTACAGCGCGAGCGGCAGCACCCAGAGGAACGGCACGCTGGCGATGTTCTGCGTGATGTGGTTGGTGACCGCGAGCAGCATCACCGAGCCCATGGCCGACAGCGCCAGCCACAGCAGCTGGGTGGAGATTTTCGGCTTTTCGCTTTCCTTGACCTGGATCTTTTCGGCGGCGCCGTTGCCGGACATGAAAGCCACCGTGCCGCAAAGCACGACGAAGCCGGCGTACAAGAGAGACCAGCCCCAGCCGAGCGCCTTCAGGTCGAAGCTCGGCTCGAACAGCAGCGGGAAGCCGAGCAGCGCGAGCAGCGAGGCGAAGTTCGACAGCGCGAACAGGCGGTACGGCACCGCCACGTGCCAGCGCCGGTAGTACCAGGCCTGCAGTAGCGGCGTGGTGCTGGAGAGCAGGAAGTACGGCAGGCCGATGGTGGCGCAGAGCAGCAGCAGGATGCGCGCGATCGGCTCCTCGTCGCCCTGCGGCTTCCAGCCGGTCGAGGCGAGGATCGGCAGGAACAGCAGCGAAACCGCGAGCAGCGCGACGTGCAGCAGCGCCTGGCGGCGCGCGCCGAGGCGCATGGTCAGGTCCGCGTAGGCGTAGCCCGCCAGCAGCAGGCTCTGGAAGAACACCATGCAGGTGGTCCACACGCCGGCCGAGCCGCCGAACCACGGCAGGATCTGCTTGGCGATGACCGGCTGGACGAGGAACAGCAGGAACGACGACAGGAAGATCGTCGCAGCGTAGGGCAGCGTGGCTGCCAGCGGGAGGCGGGCTACTTCAGTACGGATTTGAGCAGCCTGCCCATCTCGGCGGGGTTCTTCGTCACCTTGATCCCGCACGACTCCATCACCGCCAGCTTCTCCTGCGCCGTGCCCTTGCCGCCGGAGATGATGGCGCCCGCGTGGCCCATGCGCTTGCCCGGCGGCGCGGTCACCCCGGCGATGAACCCCACCACCGGCTTCTTCATGTTCGCTTTCACCCACCGCGCGGCATCCTCTTCGTCCGACCCGCCGATCTCGCCGATCATGATCACGGCGTCGGTCTGGGGGTCCTCGTTGAAGAGCTTCATAACGTCGACGTGCTTCATTCCGTTGACCGGATCGCCGCCGATGCCGACCGCGCTCGACTGGCCGATGCCCAGCTCGGTGAGCTGGCCGACCGCCTCGTAGGTGAGCGTGCCGGAGCGCGACACCACGCCGACGCGCCCCGCCTTGTGGATGTGGCCCGGCATGATGCCGATCTTGATCACCCCCGGCGTGATCACCCCCGGGCAGTTCGGGCCGACCAGCAGCGTGCGCGACTTCTTCTTGCGCATGCGGTCGCGGATTTCGACCATGTCGCGCACCGGGATGCCCTCGGTAATGCAGATCACCAGGTCGAGGTCGGCCTCGACCGCCTCCCAGATCGCCGCCGCGGCGAACGGCGGCGGCACGTAGATCACCGAGGTGTTCACGCCGGTCTTCTGCTTCGCTTCGGAAACCGAGCCGAAGATCGGGATGCCCTCGAAGTTCTCGCCCGCCTTCTTCGGGTTGACGCCGGCGACGAAGGCCTGCTTGCCGCCGGCGTAGGCGCGGCTGGTCTGCGTGTGGAACATGCCGGTCTTGCCGGTGATGCCCTGCGTCACCACGCGGGTGTTCTTGTCGATCAGGATGCTCATTTCTTCTTCCGCTTGGTGGTTTTCTTGGCTTTTTTGGGTTTTGGCTTGGGTTTGGGTTTCGATTTCTTCTTGATCGCCGCCACAACCTTCTTCCCGGCATCGGCCATGTTGTCGGCCGAGATGATCGGCAGGCCGGAGTCCTTCAGGATCTTCTTGCCGAGGTCCTCGTTGGTGCCCTTCATGCGCACCACCAGCGGCACGGAAAGCTTCACTTCGCGCGCCGCGGCCACCACGCCGGCGGCGATGGTGTCGCACTTCATGATGCCGCCGAAGATGTTGACCAT
>DASUZH010000178.1:0-14818 GCA_036376975.1 Burkholderiales bacterium
AGGAATCTCAGCTTCGACGCCTGCCGGTGCGGGCCGGCCGAGCCGGAAGGCATGTAGACCGACACGACCCACAGCTTGCCGAAGCGCGCCTCGACGTAGCGCCCCTCGGCGTCGAACTCGCGCACCGCGAAGCCCTGCTTCACCTCGTCGGGAGTCCTGCGGCTGTAGAGGCCGACCCCGCTATAGCCCTTTTTCTCGGCGAAGGCGTAGCAGCTCTCGAACGCCTTCAGCCCGTGCAGCTTGGCGTCGAGGTCGGCGGCGTGGCACTTCAGCTCCTGCAGGCAGACGACGTCGGGCTTCTGCGCGGCGAGCCAGCGGAACAGGCCCTTGTTCGCCGCGGAACGAATGCCGTTGACGTTAAGGGTGATGACTTTCAAGAAGAAGGAAAGCTGGAGACGCCGCCGTGCGCCGCCGACCACTTCGCCGGCTCGTGCAGGAACTTCTCCACCTCGGCGATCTTGCCGGCCTCGAGGTAGGCGCCCTTCTTCACCGCGGCGAGCACGTCCCACCAGGTCGCGAGGTGGTGCAGCCTGACGCCGAGCTCGCTCATCACCTTCTTCGACTCGGGGAAGATGTCGTAGTAGAAGTTGACGAACACGTGCTCGACCACCGCGCCCGCGGTGCGCAGCGCCTGGCAGAAATTGATCTTCGAGCGGCCGTCGGTGGTGAGGTCCTCCACCAGCAGCGTGCGCGCGCCGTCGCGGATGTCGCCCTCGATCTGCGCGTTGCGGCCGAAGCCCTTCGCCTTCTTCCGCACGTACTGCATCGGCAGGCCGAGGCGGTCGGCGATCCACGCCGCGTACGGGATGCCGGCGGTCTCGCCGCCGGCGACCACGTCGAACTGCTCGAAGCCCGCGTCGCGCGCGAGCGTGGCGACGGCGAAGTCGACCAGCTGGCTGCGGATGCGCGGGTAGAAGATCAGCTTGCGGCAGTCGATGTACACCGGGCTCGCCCAGCCGGAGGTGAAGATGAACGGCTTGTCCGTGAAAAACAGCACAGCCTGCACCTCCAGCAGCATCTTCGCGGTCGTCTCGGCGATGAATGCGCGGTCGGCGGATTGCATGGGCGGCGCGGATTCTAACAGGTTAGAATGACTCACGATTCCGCTCTATGGGGGATTGGGGGATGTCACCAACGCACCTGACAGTTCTCGCCGCCGCGCTCGCGCTGGCGCCGCTCGCCGCCGACGCGCAGGGCATGTCCACCTTCCGCTGCCAAGGCAAGGACGGCAAGAAGTACTACGGCAACACCATCCCGCCGCAGTGCTACGGCCGCCTGGTCGAGCAGCTCAACGCGCAGGGCATGGTCGTCAAGCGCATCGACCCGGACGAGAAGGCCCTCAGCGAGAAGGAGCTGGAGGCCAAGGAGAAGCGGAAGGCCGAGCAGGAGAAGATCGCCGCCGCCAGCCGCGAGGCACAGCGCCGCGACCGCGCGCTGCTCGCCACCTACACCAGCGAGCGGGACATCGAGGAGCAGCGCACGCGCGCCCTGGCCGACAACCAGAAGGCGGTGCGCGAGGCCGAGGAGCGCGTCGCCAACGTGAAGAAGCGCCGCGAGAGCTTCAACAAGGAGATGGAGTTCTACAACGACAAGAGCGGCAAGACCAAGGTGCCGCCCAAGCTGCAGGAAGAGATCCGCCAGGCCGACTTCGACATCCAGGTGCAGGAGCAGACCCTGGACAAGTGGAAGAAGGAAGTCGCCAACATCAACGCCAAGTACGACGAGGACAAGAAGCGCTACCTGGCGCTGACCGGCAAGAAGCGCTAGCCGCCCAGCTTGCGGCGCAGGATCTGGTTGACCTGCGCCGGATTCGCCTTCCCCTTGCTCGCCTTCATCACCTGGCCGACCAGCGACTGCAGCGCCTTCTCCTTGCCCGCCCGGTAGTCCGCCACCTGCTTCGCCCCCGCCGCGATCGCCTCGTCCACCAGCTTCTCGATCGCGCCCGCATCCGAAACCTGCGCCAGATCGCGCTGCTTGATGATGTCGTCGACGGTGCCTTCCTTCTTCAGCAGGCCGCGAAGGATCACCGGCGCCGCAGTCGAGCTCGAAATCACGCCCTCGGAAATCTTAGCGGCGAGCTGCCTGATCTCCTTAGCTGGAATCTCCGCCTCGGCAATCTGAAGGTTGTTCTCGTTGAGTAGCGCCGCAAGCGGGCCGGCGATCAAGTTGGCGATGCGCGGGATATTTTCCTGTGGCGCGTCCTTGAAAGCATCGTCTGCCAGCTTTGCCATCTCACGGCTGGAAGTCAGTAAATCGGCCTGATAAGCGGTAAGGCCGGCTTCCAGGTACGCCTTGCGTCTTGCCTCGGGAAGCTCGGGCATCGCGTTGCGCACGTCGTCGATCATCTTCTGCGTGACGACAAGCGGCAGCAGGTCGGGGTCGGGGAAGTAGCGGTAGTCCTGCGCGTCTTCCTTGCTGCGCATCGAGCGCGTCTCGTTGCGGTCGGGGTCGTAGAGGCGGGTTTCCTGGTCGACCTTCTTGCCGTCCTCGAGCAGCTCGATTTGCCGCTTCGCTTCGTACTCTATGGCCTGCTCCATGAAGCGGAAGGAGTTGAGGTTCTTGATCTCGCAGCGGGTGCCGAGCTTGCCATCGCCTACCTTCCGCACCGAGACGTTGGCGTCGCAGCGGAACGAGCCTTCCTGCATGTTGCCGTCGCAGACGCCGATCCAGGTGACGAGGGTGTGCAGGGCGCGGGCGTAGGCGACCGCCTCCTTCGCGCCGCGCAGCTCGGGCTCGCTCACGATCTCCAGAAGCGGCGTGCCGGCGCGGTTGAGATCGATGCCGGTCATGCCGTGGAAATCCTCGTGCAGCGACTTGCCGGCGTCCTCTTCGAGATGAGCGCGCGTCAGACGAACTGTCTTCTTGTTGTTGTCCAGAAAAAATTCAACTTCGCCGCCCTGCACGATCGGGTTCTCGTACTGGCTGATCTGGTAGCCCTTCGGCAGGTCGGGGTAGAAGTAGTTCTTGCGCGCGAAGATCGAGCGCGGGCTGATGCTGCCCTTCACCGCCAGGCCGAAGCGGATGGCGTGCTCGACGGCGGCGCGGTTGGCCACCGGCAGCGTGCCGGGCAGCGCGATGTCCACCGCGGAGGCGTTGCTGTTCGGCGGCGCGCCGAACTCGGTCGACGCGCCGGAGAACATCTTGCTCCGCGTCAGCAGCTGCGCGTGCGTCTCGATGCCGACGACGATTTCCCAGGCCATGGCTACTTCGCCTCGGCGCGCAGCAGCCGGCAGCGGCCGCGCCGGTCGACCAGCAGCGGCTCGAGATAGGCCTGCGAGCCGCACAGCGCGGCGCAGCCTTCGGCCGCCACCTTCACGTGCTCGCCCACTTCGCGCAGGGTGACGCTGCAGCCGGGCACGGCGAAGCGCAGGCCGCCGCTGAAGCTCTGCTGCTGCAGCTTGTCGAGCGCGCAGGCGTGGCCGCTCTGCGCGAGCTTCGAGCGCCACTCGAAGGATTTCAGCTTGCCGGCCTCGATCGAGTAGCTGAGCGCCGAGGCGTAGCGCTCGTCGCCCGCCTCGCAATGCACGCTGGCGCTGTAAGCGTCCATCGACGGAAACTGCTCGCTGAACTCGAAGCTTTCGCGCTCCTGCCCGCCGGGGCCGTGGCGCGTGCCCTTGAACACGCCGGAGCGCCAGGTGCCGCGCAGCTCGCCGGTCGCCGGCCGCCCGAACAGGATGGCGGTGGTGCCCTCCTTGAGCGTGGTCACGCCCATCTGCGGGCTGCGCTCGCCTTCGAGGAAGCGCCGCGCCATGCTCGGCACCAGCAGGTACTCGCCGGTGAGCTGCCAGCCGCCGTCCTGCTGCTCGGTGGCGTGCAGCACGAGTAGCGCGTCGCGGCTGCCGAGGTGGCCGACCAGTTCGCGGGACTCGGTCTTTCCTTGAGAATAAGCCGTCAATGGAAAGATAAGCGCCAAAGCCAGGACCATCTTCACAGCGGCGTTTCCCTGGGCACGCGCAGGTGCCAGTCGGTCGCCTGCTGGTAGCGGTGGGCAAGGCCGAGCAGCCGCGCCTCCGAGAAGTGCGGGCCCATCATCTGCAGGCCGACCGGCAGGCCATTCGCGTCGAAGCCGCAGGGGATCGACAGCCCCGGCAGGCCGGCGAGCGGCGCCGGGATGGTGAAGATGTCGTTCAGGTACATCTGCACCGGATCGTCGACCTTCGCGCCGAGGGCGAAGGCGGTGCTCGGCGCGGTCGGCCCGAAGATCGCGTCGCACTTCTCGAACGCGCTTGCGAAATCCTGCGCGATCAGGCGGCGCACTTTCTGCGCCTGCAGGTAGTAGGCGTCGTAGTAGCCGTGCGAGAGGACGTAGGTGCCGACCAGGATGCGCTGCTTCACCTCGGTGCCGAAGCCCTCGGCGCGCGAGCGGCAGTACATGTCGATCAGGTCCTTGTACTGCTTCGCGCGGTGCCCGTAGCGCCCGCCGTCGTAGCGCGACAGGTTGGATGACGCCTCGGCCGGCGCGATGACGTAGTACACCGGCACGCCGAGCATCGCGTTCGGCAGCTCGATCTCGACGGTCTTCGCGCCCTGCGACGCGAACCACTTGATTGCGTCTTCGACGGCGCTCCGCACGCCTGGCTCGATTCCGTCACTGAAGTATTCCTTGGGAAGGCCGATGCGGATGCCCTTGAGGTCGATGCCCAGGGAACGCGAATAGTCCTCCTTCGGCCGGTCCAGGCTGGTGGAGTCGCGCGCGTCGAAGCCGGCCATCACGTTCATCATCAGCGCGAGGTCCTCGGCGCTCTTGCCGAGCGCGCCGGCCTGGTCGAGCGAGGAGGCGAAGGCGACGATGCCGTAGCGCGACACCGTGCCGTACGTCGGCTTGAGGCCCGACACGCCGGAGAACGAGGCCGGCTGGCGGATCGAGCCGCCGGTATCGGTGCCGGTGGCAGCGGGCGCCAGCCTTGCGGCCACGGCGGCGGCCGATCCCCCCGACGAGCCGCCCGGCACCGCCCGCTTGTCCCACGGGTTGCGCGCCGGGCCGAAGTGCGAGGTCTCGGTCGAGGAGCCCATCGCGTACTCGTCCATGTTGCACTTGCCGAGCAGCACCGCGCCGGCGGCGTCGAACTGCTCGATGACGTGGGCGTCGTAGGGGCTGACGAAGTTGGCCAGCATCTTCGAGCCGCAGGTGGTGAGCATGCCGCGGGTGCAGAAGATGTCCTTGTGCGCAACCGGGATGCCGAGCAGCGGGCCCGCCTTGCCCTGCGCGCGCCGCTCGTCGGCGCGCCTGGCGTCGGCCAGCGCGCGCGCCTCGTCGACCGTGATGAAGGCCTTCAGCTCGCGGTCGAACCGCCCGATGCGCGCGAGGTGCAGCCGGGTCAGCTCGACCGAGGAGATTTTCTTTGCCTGGAGGGCCGCCGAGAGCTGGGAAAGCGTGCTGTTCAGCACCTACTCGATCACTTTCGGCACGAGGTAGAGGCCGTCCTGGGTCGCGGGGGCGGCGGCCTGGAAGGCCTCGCGCGGCTGCGCCCCCTCGGCCCGGTCCTCGCGCAGGCGCTGCCCCTGCAGGAGCAGGTCCAGCGGGTGCGCCATGGGCTCGATGCCCCGCGTATCGACCGCCCGCATCTGCTCGATCAGGCCGAGGACCCGGTTCAGGCGCGCGGCCACCGGCTGCACCTCCTGCGGCGCGAGCTCGATCCGCGCCAGGCGGGCGATGCGTCGGACTTGGTCGTCGGAAAGCGACATGAAAGTGCGGAGGGACCTGCCGGCGGGCTCCCGCGACGCGGGACTTTTACCTTTCCCTCGGGCGCTGTTAGCGTATCATATCGCCGTTCCGGACCGGGGCTTAGGCCCTGAATCTAAGGCAAATTAGTAGAAAGACTGTCTAAATCGGATGCCCATGCTCGGATTCCTGCGCAGCTACTTTTCGAACGATCTGGCGATCGATCTCGGAACTGCAAACACCCTCATCTACGTGCGCGGCAAAGGCATCGTGCTCGACGAGCCATCGGTGGTCGCGATCCGGCAGGAAGCCGGCCCGAACGGCAAGAAGACCATCCAGGCGGTGGGCAAGGAAGCCAAGCAGATGCTCGGCAAGACGCCGGGCAACATCATCGCCATCCGGCCGATGAAGGACGGCGTGATCGCCGACTTCACCGTCACCGAGCAGATGCTCAAGCAGTTCATCAAGAAGGTGCACGACAACAAGCTGTTCTCGCCCAGCCCGCGCATCATCATCTGCGTCCCCTGCGGCTCCACCCAGGTGGAGCGGCGCGCGATTCGCGAGAGCGCGATCGGCGCCGGCGCCGGCCAGGTGTACCTGATCGAAGAGCCGATGGCCGCGGCGATCGGCGCCGACCTGCCGGTGGCGGACGCCACCGGCTCGATGGTGGTCGACATCGGCGGCGGCACCACCGAAGTGGGCGTGATCTCGCTCGGCGGCATGGTGTACTCGGGCTCGGTGCGCGTCGGCGGCGACAAGTTCGACGAGGCGATCATCAACTACATCCGCCGCAACTACGGCATGCTGATCGGCGAGACCACCGCCGAGATGATCAAGAAGGAGATCGGCTCGGCGTTCCCGGGCAGCGAGGTGCGCGAGATGGAAGTGAAGGGCCGCAACCTCGCCGAGGGCATTCCGCGCAGCTTCACCATCTCGTCCAACGAGATCCTCGAGGCGCTCACCGAGCCGCTCAACCAGATCGTCTCGGCGGTCAAGTCCGCCCTCGAGCAGACCCCGCCCGAGCTCGGCGCCGACATCGCCGAGAAGGGCATGGTGCTCACCGGCGGCGGCGCGCTGCTGCGCGACCTCGACCGGCTGCTGATGGAGGAGACCGGCCTGCCGGTGATCGTGGCCGACGATCCCCTGACCTGCGTGGTGCGCGGCTCGGGCAAGGCGCTCGAGAAGATGGAGCACTTCGGCCCGATCTTCACCAACGACTAGCCGGATTAGGCGGTGGAGCACAGCCCCCCGCCGTTCTTCAAGCGGGGTCCTGCCCCGCTGGTCCGGCTGTTCTTCTTCGGCTCGCTGTCGCTCGCCCTGCTGGTCCTCGACGCGCGCTTCCAGTACGGCCAGGGGGTGCGCGCGCTGCTCGCGCTGGTCGCCTATCCGCTGCAGATGATCGCCACCGCGCCGATCGACCTGGTGCAGGGCGTCGGCGGCTACTTCTCCAACCAGTCGCAGCTGATCGAGGAGAACACCGAGCTGCGCGCCAAGGCGCTGTCCTACGCGCGCGACGCGCAGCGCTACCAGTCCGCCGAGGCCGAGGCCGCGCAGCTGCGCCGCCTGATCGGCGCCACCGAGCGGCTCAACGTGCGCGCGCAACCGAGCGAGGTGCTGTACGCCGGCCGCGACCCCTATTCGCAGAAGGTGTTCATCGACCGCGGCGCGACGCACGGCGTGCGCCCCGGCAGCCCGGTGGCCGACGAGGCCGGCGTGGTCGGCCAGGTGACGCGCGTCCACCCGCTGGTTTCCGAGGTGACGCTGATCACCGATCGCGACCAGGCCACCCCGGTGCAGGTGGTGCGCAACGGCTTGCGCGCGGTCGCCTTCGGCGGCGGCGCCTCCGGCATGCTCGAGCTGCGCTTCATGGCGGCGATCGCCGAGATCCAGGAGGGCGACCGCCTGGTCACCTCGGGCATCGACGGCACCTACCCCGCCGGGCTGCCGGTCGCCACGGTGGTGCGCGTCGACCGCGATCCCGAGCAGGGCTTCGCGCACGTCGTGTGCCGGCCGGCCGCCGGCGTCGACCGCGGCCGCTACCTGCTGGTGCTTTCCGACGAGGCGGTGCGCCCGCCGCGTCCCGAGGAAGTGCAGCCGGGCAAGGAGCGCCGCGCCGAGAAATCGCGCCGCCTGCAGAAGAAGGACGAAGGCACCCGGCAGCAGCTGCAGCAGAAGGACGGCGATGGATCCCGATAGCTCGCGGCGCATCCTGCGCCCGGCGCGGGTGAGCACCGTGGCGCTCTCCTTCGCCGCCGCGCTGGTGCTCGACTTCATGCCGTGGCCGGACCTGCGCCTGGTGCCGGAGTTCGCGGCGCTGGTGCTCACTTTCTGGTGCGTGCGCCAGCCGCGCCTGGTCGGCCTGGGGGTGGCCTGGACGGTCGGCCTGATCAGCGACGCCGGCAACGGCGTGCTGCTCGGCCAGCATGCGCTGGCCTACTCAGTCCTCGCCTTCCTCGCGCTGTGGCTGTCGCGGCGTATCCTGTGGTTCGGGCCGGGGCTGCAGGCGGTGCACGTCGCGGCGATCCTCCTGGTCGCCGAAGGGGTGACCGTGCTGGTGCGGCTCGCCGCGGGCGACCAGCCGCCGGGCTGGCCGGTGATCGTCGGCCCGCTGGCGGGGGCCGTGATGTGGCCGATAGTGAGCTGGCTGCTGCTGCTGCCGCAGCGGCGCCTCGAACGCGAGCAGATGATCTAGCGCCATGAGCTTCGCCGAGCTGAGGAACTACCAACGCGAGCTGTACCAGTTCCGCCTGCGCCTGGCGGTGGCGGGCTTCGCGGTGCTGATCGCCTTCGGCATCCTCGCCGCGCGCTTCATCTTCCTGCAGGTGGTCCAGCACGACGTCTACGCCTCCAAGGCCGAGGACAACCGCATCTCGATCGTGCCGATCCCGCCCAACCGCGGCCTGATCGTCGACCGCAACGGCCTGGTGGTGGCGCGCAACTACTCCGGCTACACGCTCGAGATCTTCCCGCGCCGGGTAAGAAGCGTGGAGCGCACCATCAACGAGCTGTCCGAGCTGATCGAGATCACGCCGCGCGACCGCGCGCGCTTCAGGAAGGTGATGGTGGAGACGCGCAACCCGGAGAGCGTGCCGATCCGCAGCCGGCTGACCGACGAGGAGGTGGCGCGCTTCGCGGTCAACCGCTACCGCTACGAAGGCGTGGAGATCAAGGCGCGCCTGTTCCGCCAGTATCCGTACGGCGACGTGGCCTCGCACGCCATCGGCTACATGGGACGGGTCAACAAGGACGACGTGGCGCGCTTCGAGGAGGAAGGGGTCGACGCCAACTACCGCGGCACCGACTTCATCGGCCGCACCGGCGTCGAGGCGAGCTACCAGGCGGAGCTGCACGGCACCACCGGCTTCGAGCAGGTCGAGATCGACGCCGCCGGCCGCGGCATCCGCACCCTGTCGCGCAGCGCCTCGCAATCGGGCAACAACGTCGCGCTGACCCTCGACATCCGCCTGCAGCAGGTGGCCGAGAACGCGTTCGGCGAGCGCCGCGGCGCGCTGGTGGCGATCGAGCCGGGCACCGGCGGGGTGCTGGCGTTCGTCTCCAAGCCGGGCTTCGACCCCAACCTGTTCGTCGACGGCGTCGACCCGCAGACCTGGAGCGAGCTCAACCAGAACCCCGACCTGCCGCTCAACAACCGCGCCATCGCCGGCGTCTATCCGCCGGGCTCGACCTTCAAGCCGTTCATGGCCATGGCGGCGCTGGAAACCGGCAAGCGCACCCCGCGCAGCACGATCAACGACCCGGGCTACTTCTTCTTCGGCGACCGCCGTTTCCGCGACTCGAAGCCCGGCGGGCACGGCGTGGTCGACCTGTACAAGTCGATCGTCGTCTCGTCCGACACGTTCTACTACCAGCTCGCCAACGACATGGGCATCGACGCCATCGCCGCGTTCATGAAGAACTTCGGCCTCGGCGCGCGCACCGGCATCGACCTGGCGGGCGAAGCGACCGGCATCCTGCCTTCGCCGGAATGGAAGCAGGCGCGCTTCAAGAACCCGGCGCAGCAGAAGTGGTTCCCCGGCGAGACCATCTCGATCGGCATCGGCCAGGGCTACAACGCCTACACCCCGATCCAGCTCGCGCAGGCGATGGCCACCCTCGCCGCCGGCGGCGCGATGTACAAGCCGCACCTGGTGGCGCACATCGACAACCCGCGCACCGGCGAGCAGCGCTACGTCGAGCCCGAGCTGGTGCACCAGGCGCCGTTCAAGAAGGACCACGTCGAGTTCGTCAAGAAGGCGATGGCCGGGGTCAACAAGGAAGGCACCGGCGCGCGCGCCTTCGCCGGCGCGCAGTACACCAGCGGCGGCAAGACCGGCACCGCGCAGGTGATCGCCATCAAGCAGAACGAGAAGTACGACGAAGCGAAGGTCGCCGAGCGGCACCGCGACCATTCGCTGTTCGTCGCCTTCGCGCCGCTCGAAAGCCCGAAGATCGCGCTCGCGGTGATCGTCGAGAACGGCGGCTTCGGCGCGCGCGCCGCGGCGCCCATCGCGCGCACGGTGCTCGACTACTTCCTGCTGGGCAAGCTGCCCAAGGGCATGCACCTGCCGACGCCCGAGGACGAGGTGCAGGACGACCGGGAGGGCGACTAACCCATGGTGCGAGGGAGTTCCTAACTTGGCTCTCGAGGCGACTTTCTCGGTCAGGCGAGTCGGCCTGCGGCTGGCCGAGGGCATCGACCAGACGCTGCTGATGCTGCTGGTCACGCTGTCGCTGATCGGCCTCGCCGCGCTGTACTCGGCGGCCTACGAGAACCCGACGCGCATCGTGAACCAGCTGGTCAACCTCGGGCTGGCGTTTACCGCCATGTGGGTCGCGGCGCAGATTCCGCCGCAGACCCTGATGCGCCTCGCGGTGCCCGCCTACCTCCTCGGCGTCGCGTTCCTGGTCGGCGTCTACCTGTTCGGCGACGTGGTCAACGGCGCTAAGCGCTGGCTGCACGTCGGCGTGACGCGCTTCCAGCCCTCCGAGATGATGAAGCTCGCGCTGCCGCTGGTGCTGGCGTGGTACTTCCACAAGAACGAGTCGGTGCTGCGCGCGCGCGACTTCGCCATGGCGGCGCTGCTGGTCGCCATCCCGGTGGCGTTCATCGCCAAGCAGCCCGACCTCGGCACCGCCGCGCTGGTCGGCGCGGCGGGCTTCTACGTGATCTTTTTCGCCGGAATCAGCTGGCGGATCCTGATCGGCCTCGCGGTGCTGTTCGCCGTGAGCCTCTTCCCGCTGTGGAACCACATGCGGGACTACCAGAAGAAGCGGGTGCTCACCCTGCTCGACCCGACCACCGACCCGCTCGGCGCCGGCTACCACATCATCCAGTCGACCATCGCGGTCGGTTCGGGCGGCATCGCCGGCAAGGGCTGGCTGAACGGCACCCAGTCGCACCTCGAGTTCATCCCGGAGCGGCACACCGACTTCATCTTCGCCGTGTATTCGGAGGAGTTCGGCCTGATCGGCAACGGGTTGCTGCTGATCCTCTACGCGCTGCTGATCGGCCGCGGCCTGGTGATCGCCTCGCAGGCGGCGACGATCTTCGCGCGGCTGATGGCCGGCGCGATCTCGCTCATGTTCTTCACCTACGCCTTCGTCAACATGGGGATGGTCTCCGGCATCCTGCCGGTGGTCGGCGTGCCGCTGCCCTTCATCTCCTACGGCGGCACCGCGCTCCTCACGCTGTTCATCGGCGCGGGGATCCTGATGAGCGTCCAGCGCCACAGGAAGCTGGTGCAGACGTAGCCCGTACGGACCCCTGTTAAATTGACAGTGTGAAGTTTCCGCAGTGCAACATTGTTCCCCGTTCGCTGGTCCAATACCGCGAACCTACGGAGGAACCATGCATCGCGATGCGGAGGCTCTAGAGAAGGACTGGTCCACCAACCCGCGCTGGAACGGAATCAAGCGCGGTTACACCGCGGCTGACGTGGTACGGCTGCGCGGCAGCGTGAAGATCGAGCACACGCTCGCCAAGCTCGGCGCCGAGAAGCTGTGGAAGCTGTGCAACGAGAAGCCGTTCGTCAACTCGCTCGGCGCGCTCACCGGCAACCAGGCGATGCAGCAGGTGAAGGCCGGCGTGCCGGCGATCTACCTCTCCGGCTGGCAGGTCGCGGCCGACGCCAACGACTCGCTCTCGATGTATCCCGACCAGTCGCTCTACGCCACGACCTCGGTCCCCACGGTGGTGAAGCGCATCAACAACGCGCTGATGCGTGCCGACCAGATCCAGACCATGGAAGGCACCGGGGAGGTCGACTTCTTCGCGCCGATCGTGGCCGACGCCGAGTCGGGCTTCGGCGGCGTGCTGAACGCCTTCGAGCTGATGAAGGCGATGATCGACGCCGGCGCGGCCGGCGTGCACTTCGAGGACCAGCTCGCCTCGGTCAAGAAATGCGGCCACATGGGCGGCAAGGTGCTGGTGCCGACGCAGGACGCGGTGCAGAAGCTGATCGCGGCGCGCCTCGCCGCCGACGTGATGGGCGTGCCGACAGTGCTGCTCGCGCGAACCGACGCGGAAGCGGCGGATATCGTCACCAGCGACATCGACGAGAACGACAAGCCCTTCATCACCGGCGAGCGCACCTCCGAAGGCTTCTACAAGACGAAGAAGGGCTTCGACCAGGCGCTCTCGCGCGGCCTCGCCTACGCCGAGTACGCCGACATGGTGTGGTGCGAGACCGGCACGCCGGACCTCGCCTTCGCGAGGAAATTCGCCGAGGGCATCCGCAAGAAGTACCCGGGCAAGATGCTGGCCTACAACTGCTCGCCCTCGTTCAACTGGAAGCGCAACCTGGACGACGCCACCATCGCCAAATTCCAGCGCGAGCTCGGCGCGATGGGCTACAGGTTCCAGTTCATCACGCTGGCCGGCTTCCACTCGCTCAACTACTCGATGTTCGAGCTGGCGTACGGCTATGCGCGCGAGAACATGACGGCCTTCGTCGAGCTGCAGCAGAAGGAGTTCGCCGCGGCCGAGAAGGGCTTCACCGCGGTGAAGCACCAGCGCGAGGTCGGCACCGGCTACTTCGACCAGATCACCCAGGTGGTGACTGCCGGGAAAGCCTCGACCACGGCGCTGCACGGCTCGACTGAAGACGAGCAGTTCTTCGACGAGAAGAAGAAGATCAGGGCAGCGTAATCGCGACGCGCTTCCGGCGGGATTTCAGTCCCGCCTCGATGCGCACATTGCGCTTCGGCACCTTGTAGTGGCCGGCGAGGAACTCGATCAGCGCCTCGTTCGCCTTGCCGTCCACGGCACGGGCGGCGAGGCGCACTTTGATCCGCTCCCCATGCTTGCCGGCGAACTCCGAGCGGGAGGCGCCGGGCTGCACATGGAGCTCGAGGATCATCCGGTCACGACCGCCCGCACCGAGCCCTCGATCAGCATCAGCAGCACGAACAGGAGCAGCAGCAGGATCATCGGCGTGAGATCGACGCGGCCCACCGGCGGGATGAAGCGGCGCAGCGGGCGCAGGAACGGCCGCGTGATGGCGTTGAACACCGGCATCACCGGCGCCTCCGGGTTCACCCAGGACAGGATGGCCTGGATGAAGACGGCGAAGATCAGGATGTAGACGCTGTAGCGGACCAGCTCGATCGCCGCGACCAGCGCGATGGCGCCCGCGGCGGGCTCGGCGCCGACGATGAGGGCGCGCAGCCACAGGCCGAGGCACTGCAGCAGCCAGGCCGCCAGCAGCGTCGCCAGGTCGAGGCCGGCGAGCCCCGGGATCACCCGGCGCAGCGGCAGCACGATCCAGCTGGTGGTGGCGAGGACGAACTCGCCGATCGGGTTGCGGAAGCCGACGCGCAGCCACTGGAAGTGGAAGCGCGCCAGCAGCAGGATGACGAAGAACGCGACGATGTTGTCGACCAGGAAGGTCGCGATCTGAGCAAACACCTTAGTCCTTGCCTCCCCACTCCCTGCCCATCTCCTCGCCGCGCTTGCTCGCCGCCTCGACCGCGCGCAGGAAGCGCTCGGCGAGCTTCTCCTGCTCGAACACGTTGAGCGCCGCCTCGGTGGTGCCGCCCTTGGAGGTGACGTTCTTTCGCAGGGTTTCCGGCGAATCCTCGCTCGAGGAGGCGAGCATCGCGGCCCCCAGCACGGTCTGCTTCGCGAGCTTGAGCGCGTCGTCCCGCGGGATGCCCAGCTTCACGGCGGAAGCGGCGAGCTGCTCGATGAACCAGAACACGTAGGCCGGCCCGCTCGCCGACACCGCGGTCACCGGATCGATCAGCTTCTCCTCCGACAGCCAGACCACCTCGCCGACCGCGCGCAGGATGGTTTCCGCCTTTTTCCTTTCCTGTTCGCCAACGTCCGGAGACGCATAGAGGCCGGTGATGCCGGCGCCGATCAGGCCCGGGGTGTTGGGCATGCAGCGCACGATCCTGCGGTGCCCGCCGAGCCAGCGCGACAGGGTGTCGAGCGTGATGCCCGCGGCGACGCTGATCACCAGCGCGCCGCGCACCTCGCTGCCGAGCGAGGCCAGCGCGCGCCGCATGTCCTGCGGCTTCACCGCGAGCACCAGCGTGTCGGCGCCCTTCATGGCGTCGTCCGGGGCGGTGGTGACCCGCACCGGGTAGCGCGCGCCGAGCTTCTCGCGCGCCGCCGGGCTCATCTCGATCACCGAGATGCGCGCCGCGTCGTGGCCGTTCGCGATCAGCCCGCCGATCAGCGCGCTCGCCATGTTGCCGCCGCCGAGGAAGGCGATCTTCATGCCGGGCTTCTTTCCTTTTGCCTTTGTCCGAAGATTGCCGTGCCGATGCGCACCATGGTGGCGCCTTCGGCGATGGCGAGCTCCATGTCGTCGGTCATGCCCATCGACAGCGTGTCGAACGCGAACTCGCCGCGTAGCTTTCCATACAGGGCATTCATTTCAGAAAACCGCGCGCGCGGCGCTCCGGGCTCGGGAATCGCCATCAGCCCGCGCAGCCGGATGTTCTTCAAGCCGGCGACGGCCGAGGCCAGCGCAGCGGCCGCGGCAGGCGCGATGCCGGACTTGGATGCCTCGCCCGAGGCGTTCACCTGGATCAGCACGTTCAGCGGCGCCTTCCCTGCCGGACGCTGCTCGGAGAGCCGGCGTGCAATTTTTTCACTCGCCACGGTCTGCACCCAGTCGAAGCGCTCGGCGGCGTCGCGGGTCTTGTTGC
>DASUZH010000179.1:0-7746 GCA_036376975.1 Burkholderiales bacterium
CGACGCGCAGGACGGCCTCGCCGACGGCATGGTGCTGAACCCCGCCGCCTGCGAGTTCGATCCGGCGACGCTCGGCCCGGCCGGCAGCGGGCTGCTCTCCCAGGCGCAGGTCACCGCGCTCGAGCAGACCAACGCCGGTCCAAGGAACTCGCGCGGGCGACAGCTCTATTCCGATTGGATGTGGGATCCGGGCATTGGCGCGTTCGGCTGGCGGCAGTGGAAGATCGGTCCGATCGCGCCGGGGTTTCCGATTCCGGGCAACAGCGCGATCATCGTGACCTTGGGGGGCGGGGCGCTGCCCTTCATCTTCACCACGCCGCCCAATTCGAGCACCGCGGGCACCGACCTCGCGCCGCCAAACGCCGGCATCGTCACCTCGAGTCCGCTCGGACCCGGCACGGCCGGTTTCGGCGACGCCTACATGCCGTGGCTCCTGAGCTTCAGCATGGACCATGACGCCCCGAAGATCTTTGCGGACACGCGCCTGTACCGCGAGTCCGCGATGGAGTTCATGTTCAGCAGCAGCACCGATTACCGGAAATTCCGCGCCAAAGGCAACAAGCTGATCGTCTATACCGGCGGTGCCGACCCGGTGTTCTCGGCGAACTATCACCTCAAGTGGTATCGCAGGCTGGCGGCGGAAAATAGCGGCCTGGAGCGCACGCAGAAGTTCGCGCGCCTGTTCGTAGTGCCGGGCATGAACCATTGCGGCGGCGGGCCTTCGACCTCGCAGTTCGACGCATTCTCGTCGGTGGTGCAGTGGGTGGAAAACGACGCCGAGCCCGACAGCATCGTCGCGACCGCGCCGGCCGGGACGCCGTGGCCGGCGCGCACGCGGCCGCTGTGCCCCTATCCGGCGTACGCGAAGTACAAGGGCACCGGTAGTATCGAACTGGCCGAAAGCTTCAAGTGCGAGGTGGACCATAATCACGGCCATCACCATGGCCACCACCACAGGGATTGAGCACCGCCCGTAACGCCAGGACCGCGGCGCTGGCGCTAGCCCGCGAGCGCCCCGAGATGGGCAAAGTGCGCGCCGCGCGCGAGCTGCGCGTGCGCGGCATCCGCCTGTCGGCCTCGTCGGTCCACTCCATCTGGAAGGAGCACGGCCTCGCCACCAGCTATGACCGGCTGAAGCGGGGTCGCGCGCTGTCCGAGGCGCAGCGCGCGCGCCTGCAGCGCGCCACGATCAGTCGTAGGGTGGCGGCGCGCGCCGGCGCCTCGGCGTCCCATCCCCGGCGCGAGGAGTTGCTCGCCACGGCGGCGAAGATCTTCAGCGCGCGTGGCTACGAGGGCTCGTCCCTGCGCGAGATCTGCGCGGCGGCCGGCATCCTGCCCGGATCGATGTACCACCACTTCAGTTCGAAGGAAGACCTGTTTGTCAGCGTGCACGCGGAGGGGTTCCGCCACCTGAACGAGGTGGTCGACCGCGCGCTGGAGGGCGTGTCCGGCGCCTGGGAGCGGCTCGAGGCGGCGATCGGCGCGCACCTCGCGGAGCTGGTCGAGCGCAACGACGTGGTGGCGGTCACCGCGGCCAGCCTGTTCCATATGGAAGGCTCCCACCTGCAGCGCCGGCTGAATCGCCAGCGCGAGGCGTACGAATCGCGCTTCCGCAAGCTGATCCAGGCGCTGCCGCTGCCGGCGGAGGTGGATCGCAGCCTGCTGCGCCTGACGCTGCTCGGGGCGGTGAACTGGACGCGCGTCTGGTACCGCCCCGGCAAGCGCACCCCGGCGCAAATAGCCCATCACCTCGTGCACAAGGTGTTGCGCAAGAGTTTGTAATAGAGGGTTACAATTTACCGGACATGAAGCGCGTGCCCGGCCTGCAGTACGACGTGCTCGACGACCTGCTCGGATTCGCCCTCAGGCGCGCGCAGCTCGTGGCGGCCGGCGCGTTCGGCAAGGCGACCCGCGGCGCCGACATCACGCCCCCGCGGTTGACTGCCCTGATCATCGTCGGCGCCAATCCCGGCATCAGCCAGACCACGCTCGGCGAGGTGCTGGGCATCGCGCGCTCGGGCGCGATGCTGCTCACCGACTGGGCCGAGGAGCGCGGCTACATCGAGCGCCGCCACTACCCGGGCGACGGGCGGGCCTGGGGCCTGCACCTGACGCGCGGCGGCGAGCAGTTCGTGCAGAAGACGAAGCGCCGCGTGCTCGAGCACGACATGAAGACTTCGAGTTGCCTCGCGCCCGGCGAGCGGCGCGAGCTGATGCGCCTGCTGGACAAGCTTGCATCGCCCATTCCACAAGAGGAGGTCGCATGACCACACGTCGCAGATTCGTCGGTGCCGCCGCGCTCGGCCTGGTTGGCGGAGCGCTGCCGTTCACCGTCCGTGCGCAGGGAATCGACACGGCGAGGATCATCATCGGCTTCCCGCCCGGCGGCACCACCGACGGGATGGGGCGCAAGGTGGCGGACAAGCTGCGCGGCTCCTACGCGCGCGTGTGCATCGTCGAGAACCGGCCCGGCGCCGGCGGCCAGCTCGGCGTGATCGCGCTCAAGGACTCGCCCGCCGACGGCAGCACCATGCTGCTCACGCCGTCGTCGATGCTCACCATCTACCCGCACACGTACAAGAACCTGCAGTACAAGCTGGAAGACGTCGCGCCGGTATCGCTCGCGATGTACACGCACCACGTGCTTTCGGTCGGCCCGGCCGTGCCCGACAGCGTGAAGACGATCCGCGACTTCTTCGCCTTCGCCAAGGCCAATCCGGACAAGGCCGCCTACGGCTCGCCCGGCGCCGGCTCGATGCCGCACCTGATCGGCGTGCTGCTCGCCAAGGCGGGCGGCGCCGACATGCGCCACATCGGCTACCGCGGCAGCGCGCCGGGCATCCAGGACCTGCTCGGCGGCCAGGTGCCGTCGTTCCTCGGCCCGGTGGGCGACGTGCTCACGCACGCGAGGGCCGGCAAGGTGCGCGTGCTCGGCTCCTCCGGCTTCCAGCGCGACGCCTTCGTGCCGACGGTGCCGACCATGCGCGAGCAGGGCTTCTCCATCGCCCTGCGCGAGTGGTACGCGTTTTTCATGCCGGCGAAGGCCAGCGCCGAGACCGTGCAGCGCGCCTCGACGGCGCTGCAGCAGGCGATCGCGGCGCCCGACGTGGTGGAGTTCGGCAAGCAGTTCGGCCTCGAGGTGCAGTCCTCCGCGCCGCGGGCGCTCGCCGACCTGCTGAAGGCGGACGCGGCGGAGTGGAGCGGCCTCGCCAAGGAGACGGGGTTCACGGCCGACTCGTGAGCCAGCCGCGGGAAGCGCGCCGCACGCGCAGCGTCCGGCTGGCGAGCCAGTCGGTCGCCGCCGAGCGGCGCGCCGGGTGCCTCTATCTTCGCTCGCCGGACGCGCTGCCCGCGTACCCGCGCAAGCTCACGGAGCGCCTCGAGCACTGGGCCGAGCAAGCGCCCGACCGGGTGTTCCTGGCACAACGTGCCGCAAACGGGGCCTGGCTGCAGCTCACCTACGCGCAGGCGCGCAGCCGCGCCCGCCGCGTCGCGCAGGCGCTCATCGACCGCAGACTTTCGGTGGAGCGGCCGGTCGCAGTTCTTTCGGGCAACGACATCGAGCACGCGCTGATCCAGCTCGGCGCGCTTTACGCGGGAGTGCCCTATGCGCCGGTGTCGCCGGCGTATTCGCTGCTGTCGAAGGACTTCGCCCAGCTGAAACACGTCATGCGCCTGCTGACGCCGGGGCTGGTGTACGCATCAGACCGGGCCGCCTTCCAGGCGGCGGCTCGCGCTTCGCTATCCGGCGTGGAGGTTCTGCATCGGGAAGAATTCCACGATCTCGAAAAACTCGAGCCGACCAGGGCTGTAGACGAGGCGCACGAGCGCGTCGGGCCCGACACCATCGCCAAGCTCCTCTTCACTTCCGGCTCCACCGGCCAGCCGAAAGGGGTGATCAACACGCAGCGCATGTGGTGCTCAAACCAGGCGATGATCCGCTACATGTTCGCGTTCTTCGCCGACGAGCCGCCGGTGATCGTCGACTGGGCGCCGTGGCACCACACCGCCGCGGGCAACCACGATTTCGGCCTGGTGCTCTACAACGGCGGCTCGTACTACATCGACGAGGGCAAGCCGCTGCCGGGCGCGATCGAGACCACCGTGCGCAACCTGCGCGAGATCGCGCCGACCTGGTACTTCAACGTGCCCAAGGGATACGAGGCATTGCTGCCTTTTCTAAAGCAAGATCTTGATTTAAGGAAAAACTTCTTCAGCCGCCTCAAGCTCCTGTGGTTCGCCGGCGCCGGGCTGGCGCAGCACGTGTTCGACGAGATGAAGGCGCTCGCCTACGACACCTGCGGCGAGGAGATCCTGTTCCTCACCGGCCTCGGCTCGACCGAGACCGCGCCGTTCGCGATGGGCCGCATGTGGGAAACCAGCGACGTCACCAACATGGGCCTGCCGCCGCCGCAGGTGGAGATCAAGCTGGTGCCGGTGCAGGACAAGTTCGAGGCGCGGGTGAAAGGCCCCAGCATCACGCCGGGCTATTGGCGCGCGCCGGAGCTGACCGCGCAGGCCTTCGACGAAGAGGGCTTCTACCGGCTCGGCGATACCTTCGTGCTGGCAGACCAGGGTCGGCCGCAGGACGGGCTGCTGTTCCGCGGCAGGCTGGCGGAGGACTTCAAGCTCGCCACCGGCACCTGGGTCCACGTCGGACCGCTGCGCGCGCGCTTCATCGCCCACTTCGCGCCCTGGGTGCGCGACGTGGTGATCGCCGGCGAGGGCCGCGACGAGCTCGCCGCGCTGGTCTTCCCGGCGATGGAGATTCCGGAACGGGAGTTCCGGGAAAAGCTGCGCGCCTTCGAAGGCAGCGGCAGCTCCAACCGCATCGCGCGGGCGATCGTGCTGAAGGAGCCGCCGTCGCTCGACGCCGGCGAGGTCACCGACAAGGGTACGATCAACCAGAAGGCGGTCCTGAAGAACCGCGCGAGGATCGTGGATGAGCTCTATGGATCTTGAGAAGCTGGTCGCCATCGACGTCCACACGCACGCCTGGAAGTCGGCGCTCGCGGTCGACGAGGCGCCTACCGCGCAGCAGGAGGCGATGGGCCGCTATTTCCGCTACCAGCCGCAGCACCAGACGGTGCCCGAGATGGCGGAGATGTACCGCAAGCTGAAGATGGCGTTCGTCGTCTTCACCGTCGATTCCCCCAAGGAGCCGCGCAAGATCACCAACGAGGAGATCGCCGAGCTGGCCGCCAAGCACTCGGACGTCGCCATCCCGTTCGCCAGCGTCAACCCGCACCGCGGCGAAGAGGGGGTCAAGGCTGCCAGGCGTCTCATCAAGGATTTCAAAGTAAAAGGATTCAAGTTCCATCCGTCGGTGCAGGAGTTCTCGCCCAACGACCGCATCGCCTATCCGCTCTACGAGGTGATCGCCGAGGCGCAGCTGCCGGCGCTGTTCCACACCGGCCAGACCGGCGTCGGCGCCGGCACGCCGGGCGGCGGCGGCATCCGCCTGAAGTACTCCAATCCGATGCTGCTCGACGACGTGGCGGCCGATTTTCCCGCCATGCCTATCGTCCTCGCCCATCCGTCGTTCCCCTGGCAGGAGGAGGCGCTGTCGGTGGCGACGCACAAGCCGCAGGTCTACATCGACCTCTCCGGCTGGTCGCCCAAGTACTTCCCGCCGATCCTGGTGCAGTACGCGAACACGCTGCTGCAGGACAAGATCATGTTCGGCTCGGACTATCCGGTCCTCCACCCTGAGCGCTGGATGGAGGAGTTCGAGAAGCTGCCGATCAAACCTGAAGTAAAACAAAAAATTTTCAAACTGAACGCCGCCCGCCTGCTCAAGCTCTAAACTGGCGCCATGCCAGTCGTCCAGGAGATCAGCGAAGGCCGCGTTCCGGTCAAGGTCTATACCGGCGAGATGGAGCCCGAGGCGCG
The DNA here is from genome assembly GCA_036376975.1 of Burkholderiales bacterium. Classification (GTDB taxonomy): domain Bacteria; phylum Pseudomonadota; class Gammaproteobacteria; order Burkholderiales; family SG8-39; genus SCGC-AG-212-J23. The sequence goes on from DASUZH010000179.1 coordinate 5,893, forward strand.
CCTGCAGCTCGTCAACATCTCGCGCCTGCCGATCGTGCACCATCATGTCGCCGCGATGCCCGACGTGCACCTGGGCATCGGCGCCACCGTCGGCTCGGTGATCCCGACCCGGCAGGCGATCATTCCGGCCGCGGTCGGCGTCGACATCGGCTGCGGCATGATGGCCGCCCGTCTCTCCCTTGCAGGCAATGATTTTTCCGAGAAAGAGCTGAAGCGGGTGTTCGACCAGATCTCCCGCGACGTGCCGGTCGGGTTCGGGCAGCACGGCGATGCGCGCGCCGCAGCCAAGCCGTTCAAGAGGAAAATCAAGGAAATTCTCGACAAGCATCCGGGCATCGACAAGCGCAAGGGCAAGAAGTCGAGCTGGGCGAACCAGATGGGCTCGCTCGGCGGCGGCAACCACTTCATCGAGGTCTGCCTCGACGAGTCGAGCCGGGTGTGGGTCATGCTGCATTCCGGCAGCCGCGGCATGGGCAACGCGATCGGCAGCTATTTCATCGAGCTGGCGAAGAAGGACGCCGAGAGGAACAACGTCGCGCTGCCGGACCGCGACCTCGCCTATCTGCCGGAGGGCGCGCAGCACTTCGACGACTACGTCGAGGCGGTCGGCTGGGCGCAGGATTACGCGCGCGCAAACCGCGACGAGATGATGGAGCTGGTGCTCGACGCGATGCGCCGGCACCTGCCGGCCTTCGAGGTCACCGGCGCGGCGGTGAACTGCCACCACAACTACGTCGAGCGCGAGACGCACTACGGCGAGCAGGTCTGGCTGACGCGCAAGGGCGCCATCAGCGCGCGGGCCGGCGAGCTCGGCATCATCCCCGGCAGCATGGGCGCGCGCAGCTACATCGTGCGCGGCAAGGGCGCGGCCGAAAGCTTCCATTCGTGCGCGCACGGCGCCGGCCGCAGGATGAGCCGGAATCATGCTCGCAAGGTTTTTTCAGTTGAGAACTTGATTGAACAGACAAAAGGCGTCGTGTGCCGGAAGGATCGAGGCGTCATCGATGAGATTCCCGGCGCCTACAAGGACATCGACGAGGTGATGGCGCACCAGACCGACCTGGTCGAGGTCGTGCACACGCTGAAGCAGGTGCTATGCGTGAAGGGATAGCGCTGCTCGCCGCGGCGCTCGCCGTTGCCGGCTGCGCCCGCATGCCGGTGAAGGCCTACGACGGGCCGACGCGCCCGCGCAGCGAGGTCGCGGTGCTGCAGGGCGGCGCCTCGGGCGACCAGATGTCGGCGCACTCGGTCATCGAATACCCTTCGATCGACGGCGTGCGGCGCGCCGATGCGCCCTACGTGGTGAGCGTGCTGCCGGGCGCCCGCCGCGTCGGCCTCAGGCAGACGCTCTCGTTCGGCCCGGCGAAACGGGTGCAGTTCTGCGCTTTCGACATCGAAACCGCGCCGGGCTGCCTGTATACGCCGAGTCCGCCCCTCCCGCCGCCGGCCGCGCTGACCGGCAAGGGAGACGATTTCCAATGGAGCGTCGAGCTGCCGGTCAGCATCGAGTGCGGCGGCGGCAGCGCCTTCGTGCTGCGCTACGCCGCGCGCTGCGGCTCGGCGCCCAGCGTGCTCGAACAAAAGGACCCAAGATGATCTCGCACCGCCGCCGCATCCTTGCCGCCGGCCTCGCGCTGCCGTTCGCGCCGCACGCGCTCGCCCAGTCGTGCGCCAGGACCGTCAGCCAGACCGAGGGGCCGTTCTTCAAGACCGATACCCCGCTGCGCAGCTCCCTTCTGGAGAAGGACTCGCGCACGCGGCTGGTCATCGCGGGACAGGTGCTGTCGGCGCAATGCCGCCCGGTCGCCAACGCGCTGCTCGAGTTCTGGCACGCCGACGAGTCCGGCGAATACG
>DASUZH010000180.1:0-5302 GCA_036376975.1 Burkholderiales bacterium
AGAAGCCCGCCAAGGGCAGTCTCAAACACATCGTCATCGACCCGACCGATCCGTGCATCTTCCAGCTCTCCGGCGGGACGACCGGGATTCCGAAGCTGATCCCGCGCACCCACAACGACTACGCGTACAACTCGAAGACCGCCGCGCCGGTGTGCGCGGTGACGAAGGATTCGGTGCTGGTGCTCGCGCTGCCGATCGCGCACAACCTGCCGCTCGCCTGCCCGGGCATCCAGGGCTATTTTTTTCAGGGTGGCAAGGTTGTGCTGTCGCCGACCACGCGCCCCGATCAGATTTTTTCCTTGGTGGAAAAACATCGAGCGACCCATCTGAAGGTCGTGCCGGCGCTGCTGATCCGGCTGATCAACGATCCTGCCATTTCGTCATTCGATCTGAGCTCCTTGAGGCTGATCCAGAGCGGCGGGCAGCGCATGCAACCCGAGGTGCGTCTGAAGACGCATGAGCTGATCCCGTCGTGCTTCGTGCAGGAGAATTTCGGCATGTCCGAGGGCATGCTGTTCTTCGTGCGGCTGGACGATCCGCTGGAAGTGAAGCTGGAGACCTGCGGCCGGCCGATCTGCCCGGACGACGAGGTGAAGCTGGTCGACGACGACGGCCGCGAGGTGGCGCCGGGCGAGGTGGGCGAGCTCACCTGCCGCGGCCCGTACACGCTGCGCGGCTACTTCGGCGTGCCCGAGTACAACGCGCGCCAGTTCACGCCCGACGGCTTCTACCGCTCGGGCGACCTGATGCGCCGGCACCCTTCCGGCAACTACGTGGTGGAAGGCCGCAAGAAGGACCTGATCAACCGCGGCGGCGAGAAGATCAGCGCGGAGGAAGTGGAGAACCTGATCCTGATGCACCCGGCGGTGCAGAACGTGGCCTGCGTGCCGGTGCCGGACGCGAGCCTCGGCGAGAAGATGTGCGCCTGCGTGGTCCTCAGAAAGAACCAGAAGTTGAAGTTCGACGAGCTGATCGATTTCCTCAAGCACAAGGAGATCGCGAAGTTCAAGCTTCCCGAAAGCATGCTGGTCTGCGAGGATTTCCCGCTTTCGACGTTCGGCAAGGTATCGAAGAAGGCATTGGGCGAAATGGCTGAGAAGAATGCGCATCGTTGACCTGCACTGCTATCCCGGCACCCCGGAGTGGATCGCCTGCCAGGGCCCCTACGTCGAGGCGCTCGCCAAGTACTGGAAGCGCGACTGGAGCGGCAAGCCGGAGGAAGCGGTGCTGAAGGAATTCACCGACGCCGGCGTCGAAGCCTGCCTGGTGGCGCTCGACCTCGAGACCACCATCGGCACCAGGCCGGTCGGCAACGACTACGTGCACGCCATGTGGAAGCGCCACCCGAAGCGCATCATCCAGTGCTGGGGGGCGATAGAACCTGCCAAGGAAAACGCCCTGGAAGAAGCGAAGAAAGCCATTACCCAGTACGGCTTCCTCGGCTTCCACTTCCACCCGATCATGCAGCACTTCGCGGTCGACGACCGGCGCTACTACCCGCTGTTCGAGCTGATCGACTCGCTGAAGGCGGCGGTGATGGTCGACGTCGGCACCACCGGCATGGGCGCCGGCATGCCGGGCGGCCACGGCGCGATCATCCGGCACGCGCATCCGTCGAGCATCGACCGGCTGGCGGCCGACTTCCCGAACCTGAAGATCGTGATGGCGCACCCCGGCTGGCCGTGGGTGGAGGAGACTACCGCGGTGGCGCTGCACAAAGGCAACGTCTACTGGGAGATGTCGGGCTGGGCGCCGAAGTACTTCCCCGGCAACCTGAAGGTCGACATGCGCGGCCGGCTGCAGGACAAGATCATGTTCGGCAGCGACTATCCGAGCATGCCGTACGCGCGCATCCTTACGGAATGGAAAGAGCTCGGCTATAAAGACGAAGTGATGGAGAAGATCTTCCACGGCAACGCAGAAAGGATCCTCGGACTATGAAAACCACCGCCGCCATGCTTTCCCTGTGCCTGCTCGCCGCCTGCGCGACCTCGAGCGTCGACGGCCCGCCGACCGCGTTCCGCCTGGTCGCCCCCGGCTCGTTCGACAACGCCATGCTGCCGCCGAAGGCCGCCGGCAACTTCGCCAAGAACCCCAACTGCACCGGCCAGAACGTGTCGCCGGCGATCGCCTGGAGCAACGCGCCGGACAAGACCAGGAGCTTCGCCATCATCCTCGACGACCAGGCCGGCCGCGCCGGCCTCGGCGTCTCGCATGCGGTGATCTACGGCATCCCGGCGAACGTCAGCTCGTTCGCCGAGGGCGCGCTCGGCGCGGCGCCGGCCGGGGGCCAGTTCGTCGCCGGCAAGAACCTGCTCGGCACGCACTGGCTCGGGCCCTGCCCGCCGAAAGGCAACGCGCCGCAGCACTACGTGATGACGCTCATCGCCACCACCGTCGAGCCGGGCGAGCTGCCCGCCGGCCTCACCAGGCCCGAGCTGCTGAAGGCGCTGGAAGGCGGCAAGGCGCTGCGCGCCGCGAGCCTGGTGTTCCGCTTCGCGCAGTGAGGCTGCAGAGCGTCGACCTCCGCGTCCCCGACGTGGAGGCGACCGCGCGTTTCTTTGCAGATGTGTGGGGACTGGAACGCGTCCCGGGCAACCGCCTGCGCGGCACCGATGCGCTGCCCTACCTAGTCGGGCTGGAGCAGGGCGAACCCGGAATCATCGGTATTACGTTCTGCGGCGATATCGAACGGGAAGTAAGAGGGCCGGAAGGCGAAACGTACCGCTTTGTCCGCGAACAACGCGCTTCCCCGCTGCCGCCGCACCGCGACCGGCCGATCCGCCTGTCGCACGTCGTGCTCAACTCGGCGGACGTCGACGCGGCGGAGCGCTTCGCCGCCGCCGAGCTCGGCCTCAAGGTCTCCGACCGCACGCGGCACATGACCTTCATGCGCTGCAACCGCGTGCACCACTGCATCGCGTATGCGCGCGCAGGCTACGCCTCGCTCAACCACGTCGCCTTCGAGATGGCCGACGTCGACGGCGTGATGCGCGGCATCGGCCGGCTGCGCGACGCCGGCTACGCGTGCGTGTGGGGCCCCGGCCGCCACGGCCCGGGCAACAACGTGTTCGGCTACTTAGTCGGCCCGCACGGCGGCCTGGTCGAATACACCGCCGAGGTCTCCGAGGCCGGCGACGACTACCGCGTCGGCGCGCCCGAGGACTGGAAGTGGCCGCAGGGCCGCATCGACCACTGGGGCGTCTCGGCCAAGGACACGGCCCGCACCGACGCCGCCGAGCGCGCCTTCACCTGGCGATAGTGTTGTCGTTCCCGCGAAAGCGGGAACCCATGGGCCCCCGCTTTCGCGGGGGCGACGTCAACGCAGGCCGATCTGCGGAACGAGCTTCGCGTAGCGCTCGCTCTCCGCGCGCACGTAGGCCGCGAATCCGTCCGCCGTCATCGGCGGCGCGACTTCCAGCCCCTGCGCCTCGAAGCGCTCGCGGATTGCAGGCTCCTGCATCAGCTTTGCCACTTCGCGGTTCAGGCGCTCGATCACCGGACGCGGCGTGCGCAGCGGCGCGTAGAAGGCGAAATGCGGCCCTCCGTCGACGCCCTTGAAGCCGGCCTCCTCGAACGTCGGCGCATCCGGAAAATCCGCGCGGCGCCGCGAGGCTGCCACGGCGAGCAGGCGCAGCTTGCCGGAGCCCGCCTGCGGCAGCCCGGTGCCGGAATCGAACGCCAGGTCGATCTGCCCGCCGAGCAGGTCCTTCAGCACCGGCCCGGCGCCTTTGTAGGGAATGTGCGCCCATTTGATGCCCGCCTCGCGCGAGAAGATCTCGCCGGCGATGTGCGGCGCCGTGCCGTTGCCCGGCGTGCCGAAGTTGAGCTTGCCCGGATTGGCGCGCGCGTAGGCGAGGAAGGCGGCGAAGTCCTTCGCCGGCACGCTCGGATGCGTCAGCAGGAAAAGCGAGATGCGCCCGGTGGGCGCCACCGGCAGCAGCGACTTCACCGGGTCGACGTCCGCGCGCTGCACGAGGTGGGGCGCGATCATGATGCGGCTGCCCGGGGCATACAGCAGCGTGTAGCCATCGGGCTCGGCCCGCACCACGGCGTCGATGCCGACATAGCCGTCGCCGCCGCCGCGGTTGTCGACCACCACGCTTTGGCCAAGCGCTTCGGCGAGCCGCGGCGCGAGCAGCCGCGCGGTCACGTCCGCGGTGCCGGCGGGGGCGACGTTGACGATGACGTGCACCGGCCGCGCCGGCCAGGGCTGGGCCTGCGCGCCGAGGCTCGCGAAGCAAAGCAACGCGCCAAGTACCCTTATCATGCGGAAATCGTACGCTGAAAAGGAACGCCATGAGGATCCTGCTTGCGTGCCTGCTGCTCGCCGCCTGCGCCAGCGAGCCGCCCATGCCGAGGGAGAAGCAGGGCGCGACCGAAAGCGAGTTCATGCAGGCGCGCGACGCCTGCATGACCGAATCCACCATGCCCTTCGCGGATGCGACGATGGGCACCTACCCGGCTTCGGCTTCCTCGTCGTCCGCGCAGCAGGCGATCAGCTGCCCGAAGTACGACGCCTGCATGATCTCCAGGGGCTTCAACCGGGTGGCGAGCGGGCGGTTCTACGCGCCCATCCTCTGCCGGGACTAGGCGAGGCCTTCGAACTGCAGCTTGAGCAGCCGGCGCAGGTCGGCGACGCCTCTGGCGGGATCGGGCTTCGGCGCCGCGACCCACCAGCGCAGCGAGGCTGAGTAGACGAAGAAGATCAGCCTGGCGATGACGGCGGCGTCTTCCTGCGAAGAGATCTTCTTTTTCTCCTGGGCGTCGCGAACCAGCGCCTCTATGCCGTCGATCAGCCGCTTCCTGATCGCATGGAAGGTCGCCGCCTGCTTGCCGCTCGAGTAGAAGGTCAGCTCCTGCAGCAGGATGCGCGCCAGCGAGGGCTGCGTCGCGAGCCACAGGTAGTGCTCGCGGAACACCGCCATCAGCTGCTCGAGCAGCGCGTCGCGCGGCCGCGGCGCGGCGAGCGCCACGTCGGTGGTCGCGTTGAGCTCCTCGTTGAAGATCAGGAACACCAGGTCGCGCTTGTCCTCGGCGTAGTTGAACAGCGTGCCGAGGCCGACGTGCGCGCGCTTGGCGATCTGGCGCATGGTGGCGGCGGCGTAGCCGCGCCGCGCGAACAGCTCGCTCGCCGCCGCGCGGATGCGGTCGCGCGTCGCGAGCTTCTTCTTCTCCCGCGTGCCTAGCCGGCTTTTCTTATGGCCGCCCATACTCGAGCGGGAGAATACGGGAAATCCAGCTGGTGGATGCCGAGCGGACGCAACGCGTCGAGCACCGCGTTCGCCATGGCGGGGATCGC
>DASUZH010000181.1:0-2637 GCA_036376975.1 Burkholderiales bacterium
TCTCGCGGCACACACGCACGCCTTCCTTCGCCACCGCCGCGCGCGCCTCCTCCTCGTATTTCTTGCGCGCCAGCATCATCCCGGTCGCCGGCCCGGTGGCGACGTCGCTCTGCCACGGCCCGGCATAGACGTCGCCGGTGCTGTAGCGATAGGTGCCGAAGCCGTGCCGCTGGTCGCGGCTGTAGCCGCCCTCGTAGCGCTCGCCCTGCCAGCGCCCCTTGCCCCAGGTGTAGCGGCCGAAGCCGTTGCGCTGGTCGTCGGCGAAATCGCCTTCGTAGCGGTCGCCGTTCGCCCAGGTCTTCACGCCCTTGCCGTGCTTCCTGCCCTGGAGGAAGCCGCCCTCGTAGACGGCGGTGCCGCGCGCGACGCCTTCGCCTTCGGCGAGGCCGTTCACGCAGCCGCCGGTGTAGGCGCCCTGCAACTCCGGATCGAGCACGCGACAGGTTTGCGCCTTCACCGAGAAAGTCACCGCCAGGAGCGCGAGGAAGAAGAACCTCATTGCAGCTCCCACGCGAGCTGCAGCTGGCCGGGCCCGATCGCGAGCGTCGGCGCGCCCTTGGCCTTGCGCGACTCGCGGCGCGACTGCCAGGCGAGGTCGCCAAGCACGTAGCCGAGCACCGAGCCGCCGACCGTGTCCGACACCCAGTGCTCGCGGCTGCCGATCCGCGCCACGTTGGTGATCGCGGCGACCGCGTAGAGCCACTCCAGCCCGAACTCCTTCACGTACGGCGTCACCGCGGCCCACATCACCGCAGTATGCCGCGACGGGAAGGAGTGGAACTCGTCCTTCGAGCTGCCGGGCTCGAACTCGTGGTTGCCGAGGCCGGCGGTCGGCCGCGCCCGGCCGACGCCCCACTTCAGCACCTCGGTGCCGACCGCCGCCACCGCGGCGGCCTCGAGCGCCGCCACGCCGGCGTCCGACAGGCGCGGGCGCGACTCGTCGAAGGCGAACACGCCGGACAGGCCGACCGCGGCGATCGGCAGCGCGTCGCCGAACTTGACCGTGTTCTTCAGCCACGAGTCGTTCTGGTGGCGGCTGGCGTAGTCGAACGCTTCCTTGTCGAACGGGGCGGTGCCGACCGTCATCGCGGTGCCGACGAGGATGGTCTTCGCCCAGTTGACGCCGCCCGCGGCCTTGCGCGAGGAGGCGAGGTCGTCGCCGAGGAAGTCCGGCCACTGCCGCTCGTAGGGCACGCCGAGGGCGGGCAGCCGGTAGTCGTCGTCGCGGTCGCCAAACCTCACCAGGCCGTCGCGCGTGTGCATCTGCACGACCGGGCGCTCGAGCATCGTGTACAGGTCGCCCGGCGAGACCACCATCTGGCCGACGTCGCGCGTCCACGGCGCGATGGCGAAGCCTGCCATCGCCTGCGAGTCGCGCGACATCAGCGTCTCGAGCGGGATCGCCATGAAGATGCCCTTGTCGTAGTACGGGTTCTCCGGCGAGCCGGGCGAGGTGGTGTCCTTGCCGTTGGTGACCGTGTACCAGCCGCCGACCTGCCAGCCGGAATTGAAGCGGCGCTTGAGCTCGAAGCGCACGCCTTCGTCCTTGGCGAGGAAGCGGCCGGCGCGCAGCGTGCCGGTGACGCCCTGCGCCATGCGGTAGTTGAGCGAGGCGATGCTGGTGACGGTCTGGTAGTCGAGGAAGCCGAACCAGCCCTCGAAGTCGCGCTGCTTCACCCAGTCGACCGCTAGGTCGGTCGCCCAGGTTCCGTCGCCCGGCAGATACAGCACCTGGCCGCCGAAGCCGCCGTACATCTCCTCGTAAATGCCGGCGGAAGCGCGCGCATAGACCCGCGTCGCCGGCTGGTAGAACTTGTTGACCAGCAGCCGCATCAGCTTGAAGTCGCTGGCTCCCTTGTACTCGGCGACGTCGGAGCGCACGTGCGGCAGCGTGCTGTTGGAGGGCTGCGTCACGTCGCTCACGTTCTCGTACAGCGTCAGTTGCAGCGCGGCGGTGAAGAACGTGTTGTCGCCCCAGATCGGGCGATCGTAGGCCCCGATCAGCGCCGCCTCCCACTTGAACGCGCCCGACGGGTCGTTCAGGTAGGCCGACACATAGGGCCGCACGCGGAAGCGCCCGCCAAGCACGTTCTCCCCGCGCAGCGCGAACACGTCGGCGCCGGTGCGATCGAAGATGACACCCTCGGCCAGCGGCTCCTCGAAGGCGGCGAGCGTCTCCGCCCGGTCCTTCTCCTCGCGCGCCTCGGCCGGCCGTGCATACTCGATCGCCACATACGGCCGGAGCTGCTCGCGCGTCGCCAGGCCGTTGAAGTAGCGCAGCAGCAGCCGCGCGTCGATGAACGTGTAGGTCGCGAGCGGCAGCGTGCCCTGGTCGTAGGTGACACGGATCTCGCGCGTCTCGAGCGGCGCGAACGACAGCATGGTGCGCGCCGCCCGACCGACGGCGCGCGGCATCGACGAGATGCGCACGTTAGTTAGCCGCGCCTCGAGACGGCCGTTGGAGTAGCCGATGGCTATGTCGCGGAAGTCTTGCGCCACCAGCGCGCGCGCGAGCCGGTTGCGGTGCTCGGGATCGGCGTGCCACTGCGCCTCGGTCGGCCGCGGATTGATGCGCGTGTAGGGCGCCGGCTCGTCCACCTTCGGCGCGAACTCGCGCTGCTCCAGCGGCACGCTGAC
>DASUZH010000182.1:0-2942 GCA_036376975.1 Burkholderiales bacterium
GGGATGTCGCGCGGGTTGGTGATCAGCACGTTCTCGCCGCCGACCACCATCATCACCAGGCAGTTCACCGTCAGCGAGAAGATGTGGTACAGCGGCAGCGCGGTGATGATCACCGGGCGATCGTTGCCGATCGCCGGGGCGAGCCAGCTGCGGTACTGCAGCAACGCGGCGATCACGTTGCGGTGGGTGAGAATCGCGCCCTTCGACACGCCGGTGGTGCCGCCGGTGTACTGCAGGTAGGCGATGTCCGCATGGCCGAGCGTGGGCGTGGCAAGAGTTTTTTCTTTTCCAGAACCTAAGACCTCTTTGAAGGAAACCGCGCCAGGCAGCTCGTAGGGCGGCACCATCTTCTTCACTTTGCGCACCACGAGGTTGACGATCAGGCCCTTCACTCCGAGCATCTCGCCCAGCGACGTGACCACCACGTGCTTGATCGGGGTCTTCGAGCGCACTTCCTGGAAGACGTGGCCGAAGTTCTCCAGGATCACGATCGCCTCGGCGCCGGAGTCCTTCAGCTGGTGCTCGAGCTCGCGCGCGGTGTAGAGCGGGTTCACGTTCACCACCGTGCAGCCGGCGCGCAGCGTGCCGAACATCGCCACCGGGTACTGCAGGCAGTTCGGCATCATGATCGCGACGCGCGCGCCCTTGGCGAGCCCCTTCGACTGCAGCCAGGCGCCGAACGCGCGCGACTGCTCGTCGAGCTGCGCGTAGGTAATGGTCTTGCCCATGTTGGTGAACGCCGGGCGGTCGGCGTACTTCTTGATGCCCTGCTCGAAGAGCTGCACCAGCGACTGGTACTCGCCGGGGTTGATGTCCGCCGGGACGCCGGGGGGGTAGCTCTTCAGCCAGATGCGGTCCATGCCACGCCTCCTCCTAGAGGGTTCTTCGATTCATTCTACCCACGAGCGGGGCCAGCAGGCAGCCCGCGCCGATGGCGGCGTAGCCCGCCACCCAGGCGATCGGCGAGGCGGCCCCGCCCGCCACGTCCAGCGCGGCGCCAAACAGCACCGGGCCGAGCATGCCGCCGCCGAAGCCGATCAGCGAGTACAGGCCCATCGCCGCGCCGCGCAGCTCGGCGGGCGCCGCCGCCACCAGCCCGGCGGTGAGCGTCGCCGACTCCGCCATGACCAGCATCGAATAGACCACCAGCAGCGCCAGCACCAGCGCCCAGTGCCACGGCGCCGACACGCCGAGCGCGAGGCCGCTCAGGCTCGAGCCCGCCATCGCGATCAGGATCCAGCGCCGCCGCCCGATGCGCAGCGCGATCTCGTTGCCGACGATCGAGGCCGGCACCGAGGCGAGGTTGACCGCCGCGGCGATCGCGGCGGCGGCCCAGGGGAATCCGCCGGATTGAAACGAGGCGGAGAAAACCAGGAAGGCCACCATCCATGCCCTCGAGCCGAACAGCTCCAGGCAATGCGCGAAATAGCCGAAGGTGTAGCCGGCCGCCGGGCGGTTCGCCAGCACCTTGCGCCAGGCCGCGACCGGGAACAGGTCCGCCAGGGAAAGGCCCTGCCGCTGCACCTTGGGCGGCATCGCGGCGATGCCGAAGCACACCAGCGCGGCCGCCGCGAGCGGCCCGAAGGCGGAAACGACGAACGCCCATTGCCAGCCGACGACGGGCGCGAGGCCGCCGGCGATGAGCAGCGAGAGCGCGGTGCCGATGCCGAAGAACGAGGTGTAGAACGCGATGTAGCGGCTCTGGCCGGGGCCGGAGATGCGGTCGGACAGCAGCCGCAGGCCCGGCATATAGGTAGCCGCGATGCCGACGCCGAGCAGGCACTGGAAGAACACCGCGCTGGCGAAGCCCGACGCGGCGAGGCCGAAGCCGGCGCTGCCCGCGGCGGACAGCACGCCGCCGGCGAGATACACCTTGCGGCCGTCGACCCGGTCGGTGAGCGCCGTCCACAGCGGCACGGTCGCGATGTAGCCGGCGAAGAACATGCCGCCGACGATGCCGGCCTGCGAGTTGGACAGGCTCCACAGGTCGCGCAGCTCGGGCAGCAGCGCGGCGTAGGTGGAGAAGCCCACCATCGACAGGATGTGGGCCGCGAGCAGGACTAGCGCGGTGTTATTTATTCTTGAAGCTCGGCTTGCGTTTCTCGACGAAGGCCGCCATGCCCTCTTTCTGGTCCTCGAGCGCGAACTGCGAATGGAACACGCGCCGCTCGGTGCGCACGCCCTCGGTGAGCGCGGTCTCGTAGGCGCGGTTGATCGACTCCTTGATCATCATCGCGACCGGCAGCGAGTAGCCGGCGATCTTCGCCGCCACCGCCATCGCCTCCTCCATCAGCTTGTCGAGCGGCACCACGCGCGACACCAGGCCGGCGCGCTCGGCCTCCTGCGCGTCCATGTTGCGCGCCGACAGGCACATGTCCATCGCCTTGGCCTTGCCCACCGCGCGCGGCAGGCGCTGCGTGCCGCCGGCGCCGGGCATGATGCCGAGGTTGATCTCGGGCTGGCCGAACTTCGCGTTCTCGGCGGCGATCACGATGTCGCACATCAGCGCCAGCTCGTTGCCGCCGCCGAGCGCGTAGCCCGCGACCGCGGCGATTACCGGCTTGCGCACCCGCAGCAGGTGCTCCCAGTCGCGCGTGATGTAGTCCTGCATGTAGGCGTCCATGAAGCCGTAGCCCTTCATGGCGTCGATGTCGGCGCCCGCGGCGAACGCCTTCTCGCTGCCGGTGATGACGATGGCGCCGATGCCCGGGTCGGCGTCGAAGGCGAGCAGCGCCTGGCCGAGCTCCTGCATCAGCTTGGCGTTGAGCGCGTTCAGCTGCTTCGGCCGGTTCAGCGTGACCAGGCCGACGCGGCCCTTCTTCTCCTCGAGGATGAATTCATAGCTCATCGGCGCGGATCACCTTTGCGTAGAAACCGTTGAGGGCGGCGAGGAACGCGGCGTGCACCTGCTTCGCCGGCACGCTCTCGCCGGCGTAGCTCTG
>DASUZH010000183.1:0-2728 GCA_036376975.1 Burkholderiales bacterium
ACCGCAAGTATTTCCTCGCGCGCGAGGACACCATGAAGCTGTTCCCGGGCATGGTGGACCTGCTTTCCTCCCTCAAGGAGAAGCACCTCCTGGCGGTCGCGACCGGAAAGAGCCGCCGCGGCCTGGACCGGGCGCTCGACGCCGGCGGGCTGCGCCAGTACTTCGCCGCTTCGCGCTGCGCCGACGAGACCCACCCGAAGCCCCATCCCGCGATGCTGCTCGAACTGATGGACGAGCTGAGTCTTTCCTCCAGCCAGCTCCTGATGATCGGCGACACTTCGCACGATCTCGAGATGGCGAGGGCCGCCGGGGTCGATTCGCTGGGGGTGACCTACGGCGCGCACCGGGAGGAGGGTTTGCGCGCGTGCTCCCCTTTGAATTGCTTTTCTTCAGTAGCGCAACTACATGAATGGCTGAAGACCAACGCCTGATCTGCCCGTCCGGCGCGCTGCTCGACGCCGGCCGCGGGGTGCGCTTCGAGGTGGAGTATTTCGGCGCGCCGGCGCCGGCGTTCGCGGTGCGCCATGCCGGACGGGTGCACGGCTACCTCAACCGCTGCGCGCACGTCGCGATGGAACTCGACTGGCAGGAGGGAGTATTCTTCGACTCCGAGGGGCGCGACCTGGTCTGCTCGACGCACGGCGCCCTTTACGAGGCGGCAAGCGGCCGCTGCCTCGGCGGGCCTTGCAACCGCACGCCGCTGGTCAAGCTGAGGCTGGAAGAGCGCGACGGCTCGGTTTACTTCATGGGATTCCAAGATGACTGACAACAACCCGCAATGGGAACGCGACCTGATCGCGAAGCTGGCGACCGCGGCGCTGAAGGAACAGCGCCGCGCGCGCCTGTGGGGGATTTTCTTCAAGCTGCTGACCTTCGCCTACGTCACCTTCCTGCTGGTGGTGATGGTGGACTGGAAAGGGCGCGCCGAGATGGCCGCCGGAGGCAAGAAGCACACCGCGATGGTCGAGGTCACCGGCCTGATCGGGCCGGGCACCGACTCCAGCGCCGAGCGGGTGACGATGGCGCTGCAGGCGGCGTTCAAGGACAAGAACACGCAGGGCGTGGTGGTGCGCTGCAATTCGCCCGGCGGCAGCCCGGTGCAGGCGCAGACCATCTACGACGAGATGCGCCGGCTGCGCAAGCAGTACCCCGACATCCCGCTGTACGCGGTGGTGGAGGACGTGTGCGCCTCGGGCGGTTACTTCGTCGCGGTCGGCGCCGACCGCATCTATGTCGCCAAGGCGAGCGTGGTCGGCTCGATCGGCGTGCTGATGAACGGCTTCGGCTTCACCGGGCTGATGGAGAAGCTCGGCGTCGAGCGGCGACTGATCACCGCCGGCGAGAACAAGGCGATGCTCGACCCGTTCTCGCCGATGGACGAGAAGGACGTGGCGCACGCCCGCAAGCTCGCCGCCGACATCCACCAGCAGTTCATCGGCGTGGTGAAGGAGGGGCGCGGCAAGCGCCTCAAGGAAACGCCGGAGATCTTCAGCGGGCTGATCTGGACCGGACAGCAGAGCGTCGAGCTCGGCCTCGCCGACGGCTTCGGCAGCCTCGACTCGGTGGCGCGCGAGGTGGTCAAGGCGGAGGACATCGTCGACTTCTCCACCCGCGAGAGCGTGGTCGAGAAGTTCGCGCGGCGCTTCGGCGCCAGCGCGGCGAGCACGCTGATCGAGAGCGCGCTGCGCTATTCAGCGGGCGCCATTCGCTAGCAGCAGGAACACCGCCGGGCGGCGGCCGACCGGTTCCGCTGCCCGGCGCCATTCGGCAATGGTTTTTACGGAAATCGTTTCCGTGGGAAGCGTGAGGTCCGCCGCCACGCAAAGCATGGTCGTCGAGGCGCAGGTCGAAAGCAGCGCCTCGAGCATTGCCTCGTTGCGGTACGGCGTCTCGATGAAGATCGCGGTCTCCTGCTCGCGCAGCGAGCGCGCCTCGAGCTCCTTGATCCGCATCTTGCGCTTGAGCGGCTCGCGCGGCAGGTAGCCGCAGAACGCGAAGCGCTGCCCCTCGAGGCCGGACGCCATCAGCGCCAGCACGATCGAGGAGGGGCCGACCAGCGGCACCACCCGGAAGCCCTCGCGGTGCGCCGCGTCCACCAGCTTCGCTCCCGGATCGGCGATCGCCGGGCAACCCGCCTCCGACAGCAGGCCGAGCGGCCGGCCTTCGCGCAAGGGCTGCAGCAAGGGAGGAATGTCTGCGCCGATTTGAACGATGTTGAGCTCCCGCACCGCCATTCCGATCTCGCCCAGGAAGGCGCGCGCCGTTTTCGGCTCTTCCACCACGAAGTCCTTCAGCGACGCGACCGTCCGCAAAGCGGACGGCGCCAGCGCATCGGCCGCGGCGCCGCCGAGCGGCGCGGGAATGGCGTACAGGATCACTATGGGAGAACCGGCAGGCCGGCGCGGCCGAGCATCTCGGTCAGCGCGATCAGCGGCAGTCCGATGAGCGAGGTCGGATCGTCCGTCTCCATGCGGGCGATCAGCGCGATGCCGAGGCTTTCGGCCTTGGCGCTGGCGGCGGTGTCGTAGGGCTGCTCGCGCCGCAGGTAGGCCTCGATCGTTGCGTCCGACAGGGTGCGAAACACGACCCGACACAGGACCACGCGGGAGTCGACGCTGCCGCTCGACGCGTCGAAAAGGGCGACGCCGGTATGGAAGTCGGCCGCCTTGCCGCTGAGGCTGCGCAACTGCGCTACGGCGCCGGCGTGGTCGCCCGGCTTGCCGTAGCG
>DASUZH010000184.1:0-5369 GCA_036376975.1 Burkholderiales bacterium
TACGCCGGCGAAAAGCTCTTCTTTCGCGACCACACGTACTCGTCGAGGTAACGCTCGAATCCCTCGCGCGTCCTCGCCGCCTTCGCGTAGAGCGCGAGGTGGGCGTCGTCGATGCCGTACACGTCGGCGATGCCGAGCGGCCAGGCGCCGTTCGGCGCGTGCGCCGTCGCGGTGACGTAGGTCGCGCTGATCACGCCGGGCGCGAGCAATTCGTCGTCCAGCATGCTTCCCTTCTTCAGCTCTTCAAAAGTTACGAAAGTATGGCGGGAAGCGTGAGCGATGGTGGCGAGCTCCTTGCGCCGGCCGACCCAGACGTTGCCGGCCTCGTCCGCCCAGCGCGCGTGGAACAGCGCGACGTCGGGCTGGATCGACTTCACGAACAGCAGCTCCCTGCCCGAGAAGGGATCGGCGCCCACCTTCCAGTCGGCGCGACCCTTCACCAGGTCGGAGCCGAGCACGCCGCCCAGCGGCATGAACGGCACGCCCTTCTCGGTCGCCTGCAGCGCGGTGTGCACCGCGGGGCAGGTCGCGTCCTTCATCTTCAGCAGGCCTTTTTCCATCGCCTCGGAGAAGCGCGGCGCCAACCCCGCCTCGCCGAGCGATACCGCGCTCGACTCCACCTCCGCTACGCAACCCGCCCCGATCAGCATGTCGGCGCACAGGCCGAGCACCGGCACGCCGAGCAGGCGGAGGTGCTGCGCTTTTCTTCGGATCAGCTCACGGACGACTTCCATCGCCGGCATGGAGTAGTCCGGCGGCATGCCGACCAGCGCGCCGTCCGGGATGCGCCCGGCGAGGTCAGCCGCTGTGGGGGAAGCCGACGGCATCATTGATCGCCACGATGGCGCCCGCTACGTGGCGCGGCGCGTCCTTGTCCGAGCGCAGCTGCTCCTTGCCGCACGCCGGGCACTTGAAGACCGGCATCTCGATCTCGGCGCGGAACGCGGGCGCGCCCTCGAACGCGAGCTCGAAGGGAAAGGCGCGCCGGCCGGATTCGGCGCCCAGCTCCGCGCCGCAGGCGCAGCGGTACTTCTTCATCAGCAGGCCCTTCTCGCTGCCGGCGGGCAGCGCCGCCGAGCGCGCCTTCAGCTCCTGGATCAGCCACAGCATGAAATCGCGGTGCACCGGCATCGCGTGTCCCTTGGCGCATTTCGCGACCGGCATGCCCTCGATGCGCAGCGCGAGCGGCTTGTCCTCGCCGCTGACCCTGTCGAGCGCCTTCGGCTCGACCGGGCTGCTGCATCGCGGGCAGCTGCGGATCACGCAGTGCCGCCCACGGTGAGGCCGTCGATGCGCAGCGTCGGCTGGCCGACGCCGACCGGCACGCTCTGGCCTTCCTTGCCGCAGGTGCCGATGCCGGAGTCGAGCGCGAGGTCGTTGCCGATCATGGCGACGCGCGTCAGCGCGTCGGGGCCGTTGCCGATCAGCGTGGCGCCCTTCACCGGGTGGGTGACCTTGCCGTCCTCGATCATGTACGCCTCGGCGGCCGAGAACACGAACTTGCCGTTGGTGATGTCGACCTGGCCGCCGGCGAAGTTGGTGGCGTAGAGGCCCTTCTTCACGCTGCGGATGATTTCCTGCGGGTCGTGCGAGCCGGCCAGCATGTAGGTGTTGGTCATGCGCGGCATCGTCATGTGGGCGAACGACTCGCGCCGCGCGTTGCCGGTGAGCGGCATCTTCATCAGGCGCGCGTTGAGGCTGTCCTGCAGGTAGCCGCGCAGCACGCCGTCCTCGATCAGCACCGTGCGGCGGGTGGGCGTGCCCTCGTCGTCGACGGTGAGCGAGCCGCGGCGCGCGGGCAGCGTGCCGTCGTCGACCACCGTCACGCCCGGCGAGGCGACGCGCTGGCCGATGCGGCCGGCGAACGCCGAGCTGCCCTTGCGGTTGAAGTCGCCCTCCAGCCCGTGGCCCACCGCCTCGTGCAGCAGCACGCCCGGCCAGCCCGGGCCGAGCACCACCGTCATCGTGCCGGCGGGCGCGGGGCGCGCCTCGAGGTTGACCAGCGCCTGCGACACCGCCTGCCTGGCGTACTGGTCGAGGTTCTCGTCGGTGAAGTGCGAGTAGTCGCTGCGCGCGCCGCCGCCGCCGGTGCCCGACTCGCGCCGGCCGTTCTGCTCGGCGATCACCTGCAGCGACAGGCGCACCAGCGGCCGCACGTCGGCGGCGATGCCGCCGTCGGCGCGCGCGATCAGCACCACCTCGTACTCGCCGCCCAGGCTGGCCATCACCTGCACGATGCGCGGGTCGAGCGCGCGGCACTTCTTCTCCAGCTTCTCGAGCAGCGCGACCTTGTCCTTCGACTGCAGCGAGGCGATCGGGTCCACTTCGCGGTAGAGCGGAATCACCTTGGAGGAAGCATTCGCCTTGATGCGCTTCGCCTGCCCGGCGGCGGCGATGGCGCGGGTCGCCTTCGCCGCGTCCTGCAGAGCGTCGAAGCTGATCTCGTCGGAATAGGCGAAGGCGGTCTTCTCGCCCGACACCGCGCGCACGCCGACGCCCTGCTCGATGTTGAAGCTGCCGGACTTGACGATGCCCTCCTCCAGGCTCCAGCCCTCGAAGCGCGAGTACTGGAAGTAGAGGTCGGCGTAGTCGACCTTGCGCGCGGCGAGCGTGCCGAAGACGCGCTCGAGCTTGCCCGCCTCGAGGTCGAACGGCGTGAGAAGGGTGGTGGTTGCGGTATCGAGAAGCAAGGTGAAATTCTCTCCTATCTTGCGTCGTTCGGCACCACCGCGCGCGCGTCGACGCTGGTGCGCTGCACGTTCGGGTTGGACCAGGTGCCGGTCACCGCGTACTCGAACGAGAAGATGTGGCCGAGCGGGTCCTTCAGGATGCGCTGCGCGACCGCGGCGGGGAAGATCAGCAGCGGGTTGATGAAGTAGAGCGCGGCCGAGGCGCTGTCGCCCAGGCTCGGGATGATGCGCACCTTGAGGTCCTGCGTCTCGCGCGCCAGGTCGACCGAGCCGCGCATCTCCACCTGCGCGGCCGAGCCGCGCATGCGGAACTCGTGCAGCTCCATCACGCCGCGCTCGACGTGGCCGCCCGAGGTGATGCGGTCGAACTGGAAGCCCTTCGAGAACACGTCGCGGAAGTCGAGCGCGACGCGCCGCGGCAGCGCCTGCAGGTTCATCAGCGACACCAGCTTGCCGAGGCCCGGGTCGACCTCGAGGAACTGGCCGTCCTCGGCCTGCATCTGCAGGTCGCCGCCCAGGCTGCCGTAGTCGATCTCGGTCGGCTCGCCGTTCCACGCCAGCGAGCCCTGCATCGCCACCTTGCCGCCGCGCACCAGGCCGGGGTTGCCGATGCGGTCGAGGAAGCGGCCGGCGTCGGTGGCGTTGAGGGTGAACTCGACGGTGGTGCGCGCCGCCGCGCCGCGGCGCCAGAGGCCTTTCGCCGACAGGGCGGCGTCGGGGTTGGTCATGGCGAGCTTGTCGACGCGCCAGTCGGCGCCGGCGCGCTGCGCCTGCAGCTCGAAGCGGCCGAGCGGCTTGTCGCGGAACACGAAATTCTCCGCCACCAGGTCGACCGCGGGCAGGTTCGCCGGCGCGCGCGCGCCCTGCATGCGCGGCCCGGGCGCGTCCTCCGGCACCCGCAGGCGCTCGAGCCTGGCGGTGAGGCGGCCGCCGCCGGCATAGCGGTAGTTGAGGTCGCCCGCCGCCTCCTGCGACGAGAGCGTCGCCGACCAGCCGTTGGCGTCGCTGCCGGCGCGCACCGCGACGCCGTTGAAGCGCTTGCCGAAAGCGTCGAGCGCGGCGACGCGCACGTCGAGCGACGCCGCGCTGCCGCCGCCGCTGCCGGAGCCTTCCAGCGCGAGCCAGCGGTCGAGGTCGAGCGCCGCGATCGAGCCGTAGAGCAGCACGCCGGGACGCTCGGGCAGGCGGATCGGCTGGCCCGGCGTCGGCGCCATCCACACCGCGGCGCGCTGCACCACCATCGCCTCGCCCTGCCGGCGGCGCTGCACCTCCGCCGCGGCAAGCCTGCCGAGGGTCAGGGAGATGCGGTCGCGCGAGCCGTCGCCGGGGGCGAACTGCACGCTGAGCGGCAGCGCCTCGGGCGCCGCCTTCGCGAGCGGCGCCGGCAGCGTGCTGGTCACGCCGACCAGCGGCGAGTCGAGGCTGAAGCTGGCGCGGCCTTCGCTCAGCACCACGCGGCCGACGTAGCTCGCGCTGCCGGTGAGGTAGCGCCGCCACGGCTCCTGCAGCGCGACCTCGCGCAGATTGATCGCGCCGCGCGCCACCACCTCGGTGGCGCCGTCCTTGCGCGGCCCGCCGGCGATGGTCACCGCGCCGCCGAGCAGGCGGCCGCGCACGTCGTGCACCGAGAGCGCCGACTCGGTGAAGCCGACGCGGCCGCCGGCGCGCTCGATCGGCGGCATCTGCGGATGCAGCGTCACGTCGTTGCCGGCGAAAGCGAACTCGCCCTGCACGGCCGCCTTCTCCGGCTGGTCGAGCGGCACGTCGAGCTTCAGGCGCAGGCCGCCGTTTCCGGTGGCGCTCATGGCGTCGGTGAAGCCGTGGGTGGCCCGCGACAGCGGGCTTTCGCGCAGGTAGCGCAGGAACTCGGCGGTCGGCCCCTCCGCCTGCCCGCTCACCAGCAGGCGCGCGCCGGGCTTGATCTCGGGGATGGAGACGCGCGTGTTCGCCACGCGCGCGCCGAGGATCGAGGCGGAGCGCGCCGCGATGTCCATGCGGCTGCGCTCGAACACCATCTCGGCGTCGATGTCGCGGATCTCCGGCCAGCCCTCGGCGAAGCTCAGCACGCCGCGCTCGAGGCGGGCGGCGACGCGGAACTCGCCGCTCGCCGGGTCGACGAAGGGGAACTGGCGCAGGTCGCCGCGCAGGCGCAGCCGCACGTCGCTCGCGTCGGCGGCGCGCACGCCCTTCACCAGCCAGTCGCGCGTGCCCTCGCCGAGGATCGAGCCGTGCGGCAAGTAGCGGTCGATCTGCGCGCCGTCGAAGCGGTTGAGCAGCACCGACAGGTCGATCACGCCCGGCCCGGCGCCGGTATACAGGTGCGTGCCGTTCGCCACGCCGCTCAGGTCGGTGTTCGAGAAAGCGAGCGAGGGCAGCGTGACCAGGATGCCGTCGGCCTGGCGCTGCCATTCGATGCGGCCGTGCAGCGTCTCGAGCGGCAGGCGCGGCGCGGGGAACACGCCGGGCAGGTCGACCTCGGCCTTGCGCGCGTTGAGCGACACGCTGCCCTTCGCCTCGGTCGCCTCCAGCGTCCCGGCGAGTCCGCTGAAACCCGGCACGCCGTCGCGCGGCCGCAGCGCGAGGTCGCTGAAGCGGCTGCGCGC
Organism: Burkholderiales bacterium; assembly: GCA_036376975.1. Taxonomy (GTDB): domain Bacteria; phylum Pseudomonadota; class Gammaproteobacteria; order Burkholderiales; family SG8-39; genus SCGC-AG-212-J23. Next base: position 5,294 of record DASUZH010000184.1, read on the forward strand.
GCTCATCCTGGTGGGCGCGTCGAACGGACCGCTCCACTCCAGCCGCGAGTCGGCCAGGCGGCCGCGCGGCTTCAGC
>DASUZH010000185.1:0-2063 GCA_036376975.1 Burkholderiales bacterium
GCGGCGATCATCACCCTTGCGGTAGCGGTCACCGTGCAGGTCGAGCGGCAGAGGCCGGACGACGAGTTCGTCGCGGCGCAAAGCCCCGCGCCCAAGCCGCTGGAGGAGAAAGCGGAACTGGCCTTGAAGGAAGAGCGGGTCCTGAAGAGCGCGCCGGCCAAGGTAAGGCCGGCGGAACCTCCCCGGTCGCGCACGTTCACCCCCGATCCGCCCGCGCCCGCCGCGCCCCCGCCCGCCCAGCCGAGGGCGGATTCCCTGGGCGACCTCGCGAAATCGAATCAGGCGCCGCCGGCGGCCGCGGCGGAAGCAGCCCGGCCTTCAAGGCGCATGGAAGCTGAACGCCAAGCTAGGCCGCAGGACGGGATGCGCGCGAGCGGCGCAGCGGCGGCCCTCTACGTCGGCCCGCAGCGATGGCTGGAGCAGATCGCGGAGCTGCGCAAGGAGGGCAAGCACGACGACGCCGACAAGCTGCTGGAGGAATTCCGCAAGACCTACCCCGACTACCGCATTTCGGACGAGATGCGGGCGAAGGTGGAGAAAAAATAGGGACAGACCCTATTTTCCGTTGCTTCGCGGAGCGCGCAGGAAAATAGGGTCTGTCCCTATTTTTTCAGTGATGCAGGATCTTCGACAGGAATAGCTGCGCGCGCTCGGAGCGCGGCGTGCCGAAGAACTCGTCCTTCTTCGCGTCCTCGACGATCTTGCCGGCGTCCATGAAGATCACGCGGTGCGCGACCTTGCGGGCGAAGCCCATCTCGTGGGTCACCACCATCATGGTCATGCCTTCCTTGGCGAGGTCGACCATCACGTCGAGCACCTCGTTGATCATCTCCGGGTCGAGCGCCGAGGTCGGCTCGTCGAACAGCATGGCGATCGGATCCATCGACAGCGCGCGCGCGATCGCCACGCGCTGCTGCTGACCCCCGGAGAGCTGCCCGGGGTACTTGTCCTTGTGCGCGAGCAGCCCGACGCGCTCGAGCAGCTTCAGGCCGCGCGTGCGCGCCTCGTCCTGGCCGCGCCCCAGCACCTTGACCTGGCCCAGCACCAGGTTCTGCGTCACGCTCATGTGCGGGAACAGCTCGAAGTTCTGGAACACCATGCCGATGCGCGAGCGCAGCTTGGGCAGGTTGGTCTTCGGGTCGCCGACCGAGACGCCCTCGACGGTGATCTCGCCCTTCTGGAAGGGCTCCAGCGCGTTGACGCACTTGATCAGCGTCGACTTGCCGCTGCCGGAGGGGCCGCAGACCACCACCACCTCGCCCTTGGCCACTTCGGTGGAGCAGTCGGTCAGCACCTGGAACGTGCCGTACCACTTGCTGACGTTCTTGAGGGAAATCATCGGACGATGGCGATCCTATCCTGAAGCTGCTTGACGAGAAGGGACAGCGAGTACGAGATGATGAAGTAGACCACGGCGACGAACGTGTACATCTCCACCAGGCGGTAGTCGCGGTTGGCGACCTTGGCGGCGGCGCCGAGGAAGTCGGTGGCCGAGATCACGTACACCAGGGAAGTGTCCTGGAACAGGATGATGGTCTGCGTCAGCAGCACCGGCAGCATGTTGCGGAACGCCTGCGGCAGCACCACCGTGCCCATCGTCTGCCAGTAGTTGAGGCCGAGGGCGTAGCCCGACCAGACCTGCCCGCGCGGGATCGACTGGATGCCGGCGCGCATGATCTCGCAGTAGTACGCCGCCTCGAACATGGTGAAGGTGATGAGCGCCGAGTAGAACGCGCCGACCTTGATCGGATCGGGCGAGCGCACGATCCAGGCGCCGATGTACGGTACCAGGAAGAAGAACCAGAAGATCACCAGTACCAGCGGGATCGAGCGCATCAGGTTGACGTAGCCGCCGGCGACGGCGGAGACCAGCCGGATGCTCGACAGCCGCATCATGGCGAGGACGGTGCCGAAGATGATGCCGCCGGTCATCGCCAGGGCGGTGAGCGTCAGCGTGAAGGTCATCCCCTCCGTGAAGAGGTAGACCCAGGAGCGCTGGATGACGTCGAAGTCGAAGCCCATCAATGCCCCGCCTGCGGCGCGCCGCCCACTGCGATCAGCCC
>DASUZH010000186.1:0-2216 GCA_036376975.1 Burkholderiales bacterium
GGTGATGCGCGTGCTGCCGCTCGAGAACGAGGCGGTGAACGAGTGCTGGCTGTCGGACAAGGACCGCTTCTCCTACGAGGGCCTCGACACGCCCGACCGCCTGACGCGGCCGATGCTGAAGAAGGGCGGCGAGTGGGTGGAGGTGGAATGGCAGGAGGCGCTCGACGTCGCGCTGCGCGCCCTGCAGGGCTGGGACTTCGGCATCCTCGCCTCGCCGCACGCGACGCTCGAGGAATTGTTCTTGACCTCCAAGCTGGGACCCGCGGACTTCCGGCTGCGTCATAGCGACTTCTCGGCCGACGGCAAGCGCCAGGGCATTCCCTGGCTCGGCATGCCGGTCGCCGAGCTTGGACAATTGGACCGCGTGCTGGTGGTCGGCTCGTTCCTGCGCAAGGACCAGCCGCTGATCGCCCAGCGCCTGCGCCAGGCCGCCAAGCGCGGCGCGCAGATCCACATGCTGCACTCGGTGGACGACGACTGGCTGATGAAGATCGCCAGCAAGAAGATTGTTTCCCCATCCGAGCTGGTTTCTTCTATTTCCAGTTTTGAAAGTATTTTGAAAGAAGGCAAGAATGCAGCGGTCCTGCTGGGTAACTTTGCCCAGCAGCATCCGCAAGCCGCCCAGATCCACGCCGCGGCGCAAGCCCTTGGCGTGAAGGTCGGCTTCCTCGGCGAGGCGGCCAACTCGGTGGGCGGCTACGTCGCCGGCCTGCCGACGGCGAACGTCGACGCCATCCTGCAGAAGAAGGCGTTCGTGCTGCTCAACGTCGAGCCCGAGCTCGACTGCGCGGACCCGCAGGCGGCGATGGCGGCGGTGCGCAAGGCGCAGTTCGTCATCTCGCTCAGCGCCTACAAGACCGGCCTCGACTACGCGCACGTGCTGCTGCCGATCGCGCCGTTCACGGAGACTGCCGGCACATTCGTCAGCACCGAGGGCCGCGCGCAGAGCTTCCATGCCACCGTCCACCCGCTGGGCGAGGCGCGCCCGGCGTGGAAGGTGCTGCGCGTGCTCGGCACCATGCTCGGCAAGCCGGGCTTCGAGTTCGATAACGTGGAGCAGGTGAAGGCGGCCTGCCTGAACGGACGGGATATTCAAGGTCTCCTTTCCAACCAGACCAATGTCCAAGTTGGTTCAGTTCAAAAAATGGAAGGCCTGCAGCGCATCGCCGACGTGCCGATCTACTTCACCGACCCGCTGGTGCGCCGCTCCGCGCCGCTGCAGAAGACGCGCGACGCGCGGCCGCCGAAGGCGTGGATGAACGGCCGGCTGGCGGCGCGCCTGGGCGTGAGCGCGAAGGACAAGGTGCTGGTGAAGCAGAACGCCGGGCAGGCGCGCCTCGACGTCGGCGTCGACGACCGGCTGCCTGAAGACTGCGTGAGGATCTCCGCGGCGCATCCGTCGACGTCCGCGCTCGGGCCGATGTTCGGCGCCGTCACCCTGGAGAGGGCGCCTTGACCGACTGGCTGCTCACCCGGCCCGAAGCCTGGTTCGGCCCCGTCTGGGGCCCGGCGGTGTACGAGACCGCCAGCAACCTGTTCTTCATCCTGCTGATCGCGCTGCCGCTGATGGGCTGCGTCGCCTACCTAACGCTGTGGGAGCGCAAGGTGATCGGCTGGATCCAGATCCGCATCGGGCCCAACCGCGTCGGCCCGTTCGGCCTGCTGCAGCCGATCGCCGACGGCGTGAAGCTGCTGTTCAAGGAAATCATCCTGCCGGCGAACGCCAACAAGGCCCTGTTCCTGCTGGCGCCGATCCTGATCCTGCTGCCGGCGCTGATCGCCTGGGCGGTGATCCCCTTCGCCCCCAACCTGGTGCTGTCCGACATCAACGCCGGCCTGCTGTACATCATGGCGGTGAGCTCGATGGGGGTCTACGGCGTGATCGTCGCCGGCTGGGCGTCCAACTCCAAGTACGCCTTCCTCGGCGCGATGCGCTCGGCGGCGCAGATGGTGTCCTACGAGCTGGCGATGGGCTTCGCCCTCGTCGTGGTGCTGATGGTGTCGGGCAGCCTCAACCTGTCGGACATCGTCGAGGGGCAGGGCAAGGGGCGCTTCGCCTCCTGGGGGCTCACCTTCCTGTCCTGGAACTGGCTGCCGCTGCTGCCGATGCTGGTGGTGTACTTCGTCTCCGGCATCGCCGAGACCAACCGCGCGCCGTTCGACGTGGTCGAGGGCGAGTCGGAGATCGTCGCCGGCCACATGGTCGAGTACTCGGG
>DASUZH010000187.1:0-4209 GCA_036376975.1 Burkholderiales bacterium
TCGACCTTGCCCTGCGCCAGCATCGGCTCGCGCACCGGGAAGCCGATGTTCTCGATCTTCACCTTGGCGGCGTCGATCTTGTTCGCCTGCACGAAGATCGGCCACTGCGCGTAGGCGCCGTCCGCCGCGGGCGCGCCCAGCACCTTGCCCTCCAGGTCCTTCGGCTTGGCGATGCCGTTCTTCTTCAGCGAGACGATGGAGAAGGCCGGCGTGTCGTACACCATCATCACCGCCTTCACCGGCAGGTTGCGCGGGTTGTCGCGGTACTTGACCAGCGAGTTGATGTCGGCGAAGCCGACCTCGTAGGCGCCCGAGGCGACGCGGTTGATGCCTTCCACCGAGCCGGCGCCCGGGTCGATGCTCACCTCCAGCCCCTCCGCCTTGTAGTAGCCCTTGTCGATGGCGACGAAGAACGGCGCCGCCGGGCCCTCGAAGCGCCAGTCGAGCGCGAAGCGGATCGGCGTCTGTTTTTGTGCAAGCGCCGCACCGGAAACGAGCACGGCGGCGATGAAAGCGGCAAGGCGCATGAGTCTCCCCTGGGTTTTGGATCTGCAAAGCAAGTCTAATGCCAAAATAACCGGCGATGAAGGTCATGTCGGAGCCGCTGTTCCGCCGCTTCTGGTATCCGGTGATGCCGCTCGACCGGCTGCAGGCCGGGCCGCAGCGCTTCGAGCTGCTCGGCCAGGGGCTGGCGCTGTTCCTCGACGCGAAGGGGCAGCCCGCCGCCCTCGAGGACCGCTGCTGCCACCGCTCGGCGCGGCTCTCGCTCGGCAGCGTGCGCGACGGCATCATCGCCTGCGGCTACCACGGCTGGCAGTACGACCGTACCGGCCAGTGCGTGCTGATGCCGCAGCTTCCCGGCCAGCAGCCCGGGCCGCAGCGGCGCGTGAAGGCCTTCGCCTGCGAAGCTCGCTACGGCTACGCATGGGTGGCGCTGGAGGACCCGCTCTACGGCATCCCGCGCATCCCCGAGGCGGAGAACCCGGCGTTCCGCCTGGTGCACGAGTTCTACGAGGTGTGGAACGTGGCGGCGCTGCGGGTGATGGAGAACGAGCTCGACATGGCGCACCCGAGCTTCGTCCACCTCGGCACCTTCGGCACGCCCGAGCACCTGACGGCGCACGACGCCGTGATCGAGGAGTTCGACGGCGGCTTCCACTATCGCGGCCGCCTCGGCGTGGCGATCGCCCACCATGCGCAGAAAGACCCGAACGAGCGGCGGCTGGACTGCACCTGGTACGCGCCGTTCGCGGTGCGCCTGGGCATCCACTATCCCGACGGGCCGGCGCACGTCGTGGTCAACATCCAGGTGCCGCTCGCCGACGACCGCTCGCAGATGGTGCAGTTCTGCCTGGTCGAGGACCGCGGCGCCGGCGTCGACCTGGAGAAGATCCTCGCCTTCGACCGCAAGGTGACGCTGGAGGACAAGCGCATCCTGGAAGGCACCGATCCCGACGTGCCGCTCGACATGCAGAGCGAGCGGCACATGCCGTCCGACCAGCCGGGCATCGCGATGCGGCGCATCCTGAAACGGCTGCTAGAGTCCGCCTAGCATGGATCCCGTCCGCATCGACGGTGAACGGCTGTGGGCTTCGCTGATGGAGCTGGCGCAGGTCGGCGCCACGCCCAAGGGGGGCGTGCGGCGCATCACCCTGACCGAGGAAGACCGCCGCGGCCGCGACCTGTTCGTGCGCTGGTGCCGCGAAGCGGGCCTGGAAGTGCGCTGGGATGCGATCGGCAACATCTTCGCGCGGCGGCCCGGCGTGGACCCGGCGGCCGATCCGGTCGTCATCGGCAGCCACCTCGACTCGCAGCCGAACGGCGGCAAGTTCGACGGCGCCTACGGCGTGATGGCCGGCCTGGAGGTGGTGCGCACGCTGAACGACCGCGGCGTGACCACGCGGGCGCCGCTGGAAGTGGCGTCCTGGACCAACGAGGAAGGCTCGCGCTTCGTGCCGACCATGATGGGCTCGGGCGTCTACGCCGGCGTGTACCAGCTCGCCGAGGTGCTGGAGAACCGCGACACCGAGGGCGTGACGGTGCGCCAGGCGCTCGACTCGATCGGCTACCGCGGCGACGCCGCGCCGATGAAGATCGGCGCCTACTTCGAGGCGCACATCGAGCAGGGGCCGGTGCTGGAGGACACGAAGACCACGATCGGCGTGGTGCAGGGCGCGCTCGGCCAGCGCTGGTTCGACGTGGTGCTGACCGGACAGGACTCGCACGCCGGCCCGACGCCCATGAACCTGCGCAAGGACGCGCTGATCGCAGCCAGCAAGCTGGTGCTGGAGGTGAACCGCATCGCGCGGGAGTACCCGGACAACGCGCGCGGCACGGTCGGCCAGATGCACGTCAAGCCGAACTCGCGCAACGTCGTGCCCGGCGAAGTACGCATGACCGTGGACCTGCGCAACGCGAAGGACGCCACGCTCACCCGCATGCGCGAGGACCTCGAGCGCAGCCTCGCGGCGATCGCCGCGGAATGCCGCGTCGCCTGCGAGCTGAAGGAAGTGGTCTACTTCCCGCCCAGCGGGTTCGACCCCAGGCTGGTGCAGTCGGTGCGCGAGGCGGCGGGCGAGCTCGACCTCTCGCAGCGCGACATCGTCAGCGGCGCGGCGCACGACGCGGTGTACATGGCGCGCATCGCCCCGACCGCCATGGTGTTCGTGCCCTGCGAAGGCGGCATCAGCCACAACGAGATCGAGAACGCGCGGCCGCAGGACCTCGCCGACGGCTGCGACGTGCTGCTGCGCGCGGTGCTCGACGCCGCCGGCCGCGCCTAGCGCTCGCCGGCGCGCATCCAGCGGTCGAGCAGCGCGCGCTCTTCCTCCGTAATCGCGGTCAGGTTGCCCGGCGGCATCGCCTTCGACAGCACGGTCTGCTGGTGAATCAGCACGCGCTGCGCGCGGATGCGCTCCGGCGTGTCGAGCTTGACCCCCTTGGGCGCCTCCGCCAGTCCCTGGAAGGCCGGCTTCTCCGCGTGGCAGCTCACGCAGCGCATATCGACGATTTGCTTCACTGACGTGAAGTCGACCTTGGAGGCCTGCGTAGGCCTTTCGGGAGCGAGGAGGAAAGCGGCGAAGGCGACGAGAGCAAGTCCCAGCGCCCAAACCCACGCCGGCGCGGACCCCTTTTGCCGCATGACGAACCAGACGCGGACCAGCGCGCCGGCCACGCTCAACGCCACCAGCGCCGCCCAGCCCCAGCGATGGCCGGACACGCTCGCGTAGTGGCTCGAGATCATCGTGAACACCACCGGCAGCGTGAAGTAGGTGTTGTGCACGCTGCGCTGCTTGCCCATCTCCCCGTCGCGCGGGTCCGGCTCGCGGCCGGCGCGGACCGCCTCGACCATGCGCCGCTGCCCGGGGATGATGACGTGCGCGACGTTCGCCGCCATGATCGTGCCGAGGATCGCGCCGAAGTGGATGAACGCGCCGCGGCCGCTGAACAGCTTGGTCAGCCCCCACGCCGTGAGCGCGAGGAGCAGCAGCAGGATCGCCGCCAGCAGGTTGTCGTTCCTGGCGAGGGGCGAGCGGCACACCGCCTCGTACACGATCAGTCCGACGATCAGCAGGCCGACGCTCAGGCCGATGGCCGTCGCCTTGGACAGCGCCATGACCGCGGGATCGATCAGGTAGAGCTCGGCCTGTGCGTAGTACATCAGCGCGAGCAGCGCGAAGCCGGTGAGCCAGGTCCAGTACGCCTCCCACTTGAACCAGTGCAGCGTCGCCGGCAGCCGGTCCGGTGCGTGGCTGAACTTGCGCGCCTGGTAGAAGCCGCCGCCGTGGATCGCCCAGATCTCCCCGGCGAGTTTCGGATCCTGCGACGGCTCGAGGTGGTTATCCAGCCAGATGAAGTAGAACGACGCGCCGATCCACGCGATGCCGACGATGACGTGGGCCCAGCGCACCAGCAGGTTCAGCCACTCGAGGAGGTAGGCCTCCAACCCTCAGCTGCCCCGGTACGTCGTATAGCCCCACGGCGAGCACAGCAGCGGGACATGGTAGTGAGCCGAAGCATCGGCTCTGCCAAAGCGCACCGGCACCCTGTCGAGGAAGGCGTTCTGCCCGAAGTACGCGCCGAGGTGAAACAGCAGCTCGTAGCTGCCGGCGCGAAACGCTTCGCCCTCCAGCAGCGGCTGATCGGTGCGCCCGTCCTTATTGGTCGTCACCGTCTTCAGGTGCTTCCAGGCCTGCCCCTCGAAGACCG
>DASUZH010000188.1:0-4936 GCA_036376975.1 Burkholderiales bacterium
GCGGACACGGCGCTGAAGACCGCGAACTCGGGCTACCTGACCCGGCGCCTGGTCGACGTGACGCAGGACCTGGTGGTGACCGAGGACGACTGCGGCACGCAGAACGGCGTGTCGATGAAGGCGCTGGTCGAGGGCGGCGAAGTGGTCGAGGCCCTGCGCGAGCGCATCCTCGGCCGCGTGCTGGCGATCGACCTGCAGCACCCGGAGACGCAGGACGTGCTGTTCCCGGCGGGCACGCTGATCGACGAGGACGGCATCGACACCATCGACAGCCTCGGCGTCGACGAGGTCAAGGTGCGCACCCCGCTCAGCTGCGACACGCGCTGGGGCGTCTGCGCCAAGTGCTACGGGCGCGACCTCGGCCGCGGCTCCCTGGTGAACGTCGGCGAAGCGATCGGCGTCATCGCCGCGCAGTCGATCGGCGAGCCGGGCACGCAGCTGACGATGCGCACCTTCCACATCGGCGGCGCGGCTTCGCGTACCGCGGTGCAGAGCCAGGTCGACGCCAAGTCGGCCGGCACGGTGCGCTTCACGTCGACCATGCGCTACGTCAGCAACGCCAAGGGCGACAAGGTGGTCATCTCCCGCTCGGGCGAGATCATCATCGCCGACGACAACAACCGCGAGCGCGAGCGCCACAAGGTGCCGTACGGCGCGCTGCTGCTGGCGGCCGACGGCGACACGATCCGCGCCGGCAAGCTGCTCGCCAACTGGGACCCGCACCACCGGCCGATCATCACCGAGTACGCCGGCACGGTGAAGTTCGAGCACGTGGAGGAGGGAGCCACCGTCGCGAAGCAGATCGACGACGTGACCGGCCTGTCCACCCTGGTGGTGATCGACGTCAAGCGCCGCACCACGGCCGCCGGCAAGGGCCAGCGGCCGTCGGTGAAGCTGATCAATGAAGCGGGCGAAGAAGTGCGCATCGCGGGCACCGACCACGCCGTGAACATCTCCTTCCCGGTGGGCGCGGTGATCGCCGTGCGCGACGGGCAGCAGGTGCAGGTCGGCGAGGTGCTGGCGCGGATCCCGCAGGAAGTGTCGAAGACGCGCGACATCACCGGCGGCCTGCCGCGGGTGGCGGAGCTGTTCGAGGCGCGCTCGCCGAAGGACGCCGGCATCCTGGCGGAAGTCACCGGTACGGTGAGCTTCGGCAAGGACACCAAGGGCAAGCAGCGCCTGGTCATCACCGACCTGGAGAAGCAGGAGCACGAGTACCTGATCGCCAAGGACAAGCACCTGCTGGTCCACGACGGCCAGGTGGTCAACAAGGGCGAGATGATCGTCGACGGCCCGGTGGACCCGCACGACCTGCTGCGCCTGCTCGGCATCGAGGAGCTGGCGCGCTACATCATCGACGAGGTGCAGGACGTGTACCGCCTGCAGGGCGTGAAGATCAACGACAAGCACATCGAGGTGATCGTGCGCCAGATGCTGCGGCGCGTGGAGATCACCGAGCCGGGCGACACGCCGTTCATCACCGGCGAGCAGGCCGAGCGCGCCGAGGTGCTGGAGGAGAACGAGAAGGCGGAGAAGGACGGCAAGAAGGCCGCCGTCTACTCGTACATGCTCCTCGGCATCACCAAGGCGTCCCTGTCGACCGACTCGTTCATCTCGGCGGCCTCCTTCCAGGAGACCACCCGGGTGCTGACCGAGGCGGCGATCATGGGCAAGCGCGACGGTCTGCGCGGCCTGAAGGAGAACGTGATCGTCGGCCGCCTGATCCCGGCAGGAACTGGCCTGGCGTACCACAACATCCGCAAGGCGCAGGCCGCAGAGCCCGCCCTGGCGGAGCTGCCGCCGGCCACGCCCGAACCCGCGGCGCCGCAGGCGGAGGCCACTGCCGGCGGTTCGTAAGATCAGTCAGCAGGCTGCAAGCCGAAAGGGCCGCCCGAGGGCGGCCCTTTCCTTTTATCTGCAAGTCCTTTTCTGCGTTTGAATGGTTGCGTGGGCGAAGGCTGCGCGCGCAGTATCCACGCCAGAGGAGGAGTCATGAACAATCGCGCGCGGCACTTCGTCGCAGTCATCCTGTTGCTTCTCGTCCCCTTCGCCGCGGCGGCCGCCGGCGTAGAGGTGCTGGTCAAGAGCATGTTCCCGAGCGACCGCCACACCAGGCTCGACTTCTCGCAGAACACCTTCCGCCGCGTGAACCTGGCGAAGCCCGCCGACTGCGCCAGCACGCCGGCGAAGGCGCTGCAGTGCCAGGACATCGACGTGCTCAACACGCTGGACGGCTTCAACCTCCAGCCGCGCCTGTCGATTCCCTTCAGCGGTCCGATCGACGTCTCCAGCGTCAACAGCGAGAGCGTGTTCCTCATCAGCCTCGGCAGCACGACCAGCCTGTTCGGCGGCTCGTTCGGCGACAAGGTCGGCATCAACCAGGCGGTGTGGGATACCGCGAGCAACACGCTGCACGTCGAGTCCGACGAGCTGCTCGAGCAGCACACCCGCTACGCGCTGGTGGTGACGAGCCGCGTGCGCGACGCGGCCGGCGACCCGATCGGCGCGCGCAGCCGCCGCCACGCCGACGACGACGATGACGACGACAGGATCGAGAAGTCGGCGAAGCGGCACGGCGTGCGCATCGTCGGCGCGAGCATCTTCACGACGCAGAGCACGACTTCCACGCTGCAGAAGGTCCACACGCAGGTGAATGCCGCACACCCGGCTCCGGCGCGCTTCGACCTCGGCAGCGCCGGCGAGCGCACCGTGTTCCCCCTCGCCAGCCTGCTGCCCCCGGGCACTATCATCTTTACCCGGGACCGTCCCACGCCGCCGGCCGCGGTCACTGCGGTCGTGCCGGTCCCCGGGCTGGCCGTAATCCCGGGCGTGGTGGGCACGCTGGCGTTCGGCAGCTACCAGTCGCCCGACTATCACGTGTCGCCGGGAGAGTTCATCCCGCCGACCGGCACTCGCACAGGCGTGCCGGCCGTGCAGCGCATGAACACCATCGGCTTCACGCTGGTCCTGCCGGCGGGCGCGCGGCCCACGGGTGGATGGCCGGTAGCGATCTACGGCCACGGCTTCACCGACAGCCGGCACGGCTCTCCGTATGCGGTCGGCGCGGGCATGGCCGCGCAGGGCGTCGCCACCATCGCCATCAACGTCGTTGGCCACGGCTTCGGCCCGCTCGGCACCCTTACGGTCAACCGCAATGACGGCCAGCCGCCGGTGACCCTGTCCGCCGGCGGCCGCGGCATCGACCAGAACGGCAACGGCACCATCGATTCGACCGAGGGGTCGGCCGCCGGCGCGCCGCGCATCCTCGTCGGCAGCTCCGACGCGCTGCGCCAGACCACCATCGACCTGATGCAGCTGGTGCGCGTGATCCAGTCCGGCGTGGACGTCGACGGCGACGGCACGCCGGACCTCGACGGCGGGCGCATCTACTACTTCGGCCAGTCGTTCGGCGGGCTCTACGGCACGATCTTCCTCGGCGTCGAGCGCGACGTGCGGGTCGGCGTGCCCAACGTGCCGGGCGGCTCGATCATCGAGATCGTGCGGCTGAGCCCGAGCTTCCGCGGGCTGCTGATCCTGGCGGCTATCGCGCGCGAGCTCACCAATGCGCCGCCGCCGGTGTTCATCAACGAGAACTTCCCGCTGCGCGACCTGGCGCCGGTGGTCAACAACGTGGCGGGCGCGATGGCGCTGCAGAACTACATCGAGCAGTCGGAATGGGCTTCGCAGCCCGGCAACCCGGTCGCCTACGCGCCGTACCTGCGCAAGTCGCCGCTGCCGGGCAACCCGGTGAAATCGGTGATTCTGCAGTTCGCGCTGGGCGACCAGACGGTGCCCAACCCGACCACCACCGCCATCATCCGTGCCGGCGAGCTGCAGGACCGCGTCACGTACTTCCGCAACGACCTCGCGCGCGCGGCGTTCCCGACGCTGCCGGCCAACCCGCATACCTTCCTCACCGGCCTTACCGCGGTGGGCGCGCCGTTCGCGCTCGCGGGGCAGGGGCAGATCGCCGCTTTCTTCGCCAGCCACGGCGCGGTCACGCTCGATCCCGACACGCTGCTGCCGGCGACCTTCCCGCACGTGTTCGAGACGCCGATCGTGCCGCCGCTGCCCGAGGTGCTGAACTTCTAGCGCGCCGATTTTCCTAGATACTTCCGCCATGAGGACGCTTCTCATGGCGGTGCTGCTTGCTGCGCTTGCGCCGCAGCAGGCGCGCGCCGAGCTCGAGCCGAAGTGGGAGCTCGGCGCCGGCGCCACAGGGCTCCGGCTGCCCGACTACCGCGGCTCGGACGAAAGCCGCGGCTACCTCTATCCGCTTCCGTACTTCGTGTACCGCGGCAAGGTGATGCGGATGGATCGCGAAGGGCTGCGCGGCGTGCTGGTCGAATCCGACCGCGTCGAATTCGACCTCAGCCTTACGGGCACGCTGCCGGTCGACAGCTCGAAGAACCAGGCGCGCGAAGGCATGCCGGACCTCGACCCGGTACTCGAGCTCGGGCCCAAGATCAACTTCACGCTGTGGCGCGATCGGGTGAAGGAGACGCGGCTCGATCTGCGCTTCGCCTTGCGAGGAGTGGTCGCCACCGATCTCTCGCACACGCAGGACGCGGGCTACGTGTTCCACCCGCACCTGTACCTCGACATCAAGCCGGCCTTCCTCGACGGCAAGTGGGACGCCAGCGCGCAGGCCGGCCCGCTCTACGGCTCGGACCGCTACCACCAGTACTACTACGGCGTCGCGCCGCAGTTCGCCACGCCTACGCGCCCGGCGTACCAGGCGTCGGCGGGCTACTCAGGCCTCGTCACCGGCGGCTCGCTGCGGCGGCGCTTCCGTCACTTCTGGGTCGGAGCGTTCGTGCGCTACGACGCGCTCGACGGCGTCGTGTTCGAGGACAGCCCGCTGATGAAGCGCGGCCACTACTTCGCCGCCGGCATCGCGGTGGCCTGGATCTTCGCCGAGTCGAAGGAGCTGGTC
>DASUZH010000189.1:0-13943 GCA_036376975.1 Burkholderiales bacterium
GAGCGCGGAGACCGCCTCGTCGGCGACCAGCACCTCGGGGTCCATGGCGAGAGCGCGCGCGATGCAGATGCGCTGGCGCTGGCCGCCGGAGAACTGGTGCGGGTAGCGGCCGAGGGCCTGCGGGTCCATCCGCACCAGCTCGAGCAGCTCGCGCGCGCGCTGCAAGGCCTGCGCTCGCGGGGTGCCGAAATTCAGCGGCCCTTCGATGATCGCCTCGCCCACGGTGCGCCGCGGGTTGAGCGAGCGGTAGGGGTCCTGGAACACGATCTGCATGCGCCGGCGCACCTCGCGCAGGCGGCGCCGCGGCAGGGCGGCGACGTCCTCGCCGTCGAGCAGCACCTCGCCGCCGCTCGGCTCGATCAGGCGCAGCACGCAGCGCGCCACGGTCGACTTGCCCGAGCCCGACTCGCCGACGATGCCGAGGGTCTGGCCGCGGCGCAGCTCGAGCGAGACGCCCTCGGCGGCGCGCACCTCGCGCCGCGCGCCGAGCCAGCCGCCGGCCGAGTAGGTCTTGGAAAGATTGTTTACTTTCAAGACCAGGGCAGATTCCTGCGAGGCGCGCGCATGCGGCTTGAGCGTCGGCACGGCGCGGACCAGCATCTGCGTGTAGTCGTGCCGCGGCCGCTTCAGCACCTCCTGCTTCGGCCCGGATTCCACCAGCTCGCCGGTGCGCAGCACCGCCACGCGGTGCGCGATCTCCGCCACCACGCCGAAGTCGTGGGTGATGAACAGCACCCCCATCCCATGCTTTTTCTGCAAGTCGAGAATCAATTTCAGAATCTGCGCCTGGGTAGTCACGTCCAGCGCAGTGGTGGGCTCATCGGCGATCAGCAGCGCCGGCTCGAGCGCGAGCGCCATCGCGATCATCACGCGCTGGCGCTGGCCGCCGGAGAGCTGGTGCGGGTAGGAGGCGAGGATGCGCTCGGGGTCGGGCAACGCGACCTCGCGCAGCAGGGCTTTGGCTTTTTCTCTTCTTGATGAAGAAGAAAAATCCGTGTGAATGCGGAACACCTCGTCGATCTGATCGCCGCAGCTCATCACCGGGTTGAGCGCGGTCATCGGCTCCTGGAAGATCATCGCCATGCGCGCGCCGCGCAGCTGACGCAGCCGCGCTGCGCCGCAGGTGGTGAGATCCTCCCCCTCCAGGAGTATTTTTCCCGTGGACACCTGCAGCGTCTTCGGCAGCAGGCCCATGATCGCCTGCGCGATCACCGACTTGCCCGAGCCCGACTCGCCCACCAGGCAGACGATCTCGTTCCTCTCTATCTCAAAGGAAACTCCGTCCACTGCCTTCGGACGGTCCCCTCCTCGAGGCAGGTCGATGCTCAGGTTTTCGACTTTGAGAATCATGAATAGAAGAAATAGGGACAGACCCTATTTTTCGATATGTTGAAAATAGGGTCTGACCCCATTTTTCAGACCCTCTTCGCCATCTTGGGGTCGAGCGTGTCGCGCAGGCCGTCTCCTAGTATGTTGACGGCGAGCACGGTGAGGGCGAGGAACACGCCGGGGAAGAACACGTTGTGCGGATAGGCGACGAACTGCACGCGCCCCTCGGCCATGATGTTGCCCCAGGTCGGGATGTCGGGCGGCAGGCCGACGCCGAGGAAGGAGAGGATCGACTCGACCAGGATGGCGAACGCCACGATGTAGGTGCCCTGCACCAGCAGCGGCGCGATGCAGTTCGGCAGGATGTGGCCGAACATGATCTTCGCGGTCGGCGTGCCGAGGGCCACCGCCGCCTCGACGTAGGGCTCCTCGCGGATCGACAGCACGAGCGAGCGCACCAGGCGGGTGACGCGCGGGATCTCGGTGATGGCGATGGCGGCGATCACGGTGCCGATGCCGGCGCGCCACAGCGCCACCAGCGAGATGGCGAGCAGGATGGAAGGAATCGCCATCAACCCGTCCATCACGCGCATCAGCGGGCCGTCGAGCCAGCGCACGTAGCCCGCCAGCAGGCCGAACACGATGCCGAAGGCGAGCGCGAGCGCCGCGCAGGCGATGCCGACGATCAGCGACACGCGGGTGCCGTAGATCACCCGGCTGTAGATGTCGCGGCCGAAGGAGTCAGAGCCCATGCGGAAGGTGTGCTTCAGCGTCTCGCCTTCCAGGGTGAGGATCTCGCCCGACTCGCCGGGGCGCAGGTCGCGGCTGGCGGCGTCGAACAGCGACGGATCGACGGTCCCAAGCCAGGGCGCTGCTATTGAAACAACCAATAAGAACAAGAGGGCGAAGCCTCCGATCCGCACCGACCAGTTGCGCCAGACCATCAGTAGCGGATCCGCGGGTCGAGGAACACGTACGACAGGTCGATCAGCAGGTTGACCAGCACGTAGACGAAGGAGAAGAACAGGATCACCGCCTGCACGGTGGGGAAGTCGCGCGCCAGCACCGCGTCGACCGTCAGGCGGCCGAGGCCGGGGATGGCGTACACCGACTCGGTCACCACCACGCCGCCGATCAGGATCGCGATGCCGATGCCGATCACCGTCGCGATCGGCACCGCCGCGTTGGCGAGGGCGTGGCGCACCAGCACGCGCAGCTCGGGCAGCCCCTTGGCGCGCGCGGTGCGGATGTAGTCCTCGCCGAGGGCTTCCAGCACCGAGGCGCGCGTGACGCGGGCGATCAGCGCGATGTAGATCACCGACAGCGTGAGGGAAGGCAGGATCAGGTGGTGAAGGAAAGGCCAGAAGCCGTCGGCGATGCGCCGGTAGCCCTGCACCGGAAACCAGCCGAGCTGCAGCGAAACGATCCAGATCAGGATGTAGGCGAGCACGAACACCGGCACCGAGAAGCCCATCACCGAGAAGCCCATCAGCGCGCGGTCGAACCAGCCGCCGAAGCGCCACGCCGCGACGACGCCGAGCGGGATCGAGACGAGCACCGCGAAGACGATGGTCAGCGCGGCGAGCGCGAGCGTTGGCTCGAGGCGCTGCCCGATCAGGGTGGCCACCGGCATCTTGTAGAAGTACGACTGGCCGAGGTCGCCCTGCAGCAGGTGGCCGAGCCAGATGGCGAACTGCACCGGGATCGAGCGGTCGAGGCCGAGGCTGGCGCGGATGGCGGCGATCTGCTCGCTGCTGGCGGCGTCGCCGGCGAGGATCGCCGCCGGATCCCCGGGGGTGAGGCGCAGCATGAGGAAAACGAGCACCGCGACGACCCCGAGCACCGGGATCGTCGCCAGGAACCGCCGGGCGATGAACCTAATCAGTTCTTTTTAACGTTCCAGTAGGTGTCGCCGCTGCCGACCACCAGGCCGCTGATGTTCTTGCGCACCGCGTACGGGTTGACGTACTCGCCGAGCGGCGCGTGCGTGCCGACCTCGAACGCGCGCACCTGGATCTGCTCGGCGATCGCCTTGCGCTTCGCGTCGTCGGTCTCGCGCGCGAACTGGTCGCGCAGCTTCTCGATCTGCGCGTCGGACGGCCAGCCGAACCAGGACTTCTCGCCGGCGGTGCCGAGCGCCGCGTTGGTGAGCGGGCTCCACACGTCGGGCGCGAGCCAGGCGGTGAGGAAGATGTTCCAGCCGCCCTGCGCCGGCGCCTCCTTCTTGGCGCGCCGCGACACCACGGTATTCCAGTCCATCGCCTGCAGGTCGACCTTGAAGCCGGCCTGGCGCAGCAGCTGCGCCGCGACGTCGGGCAGCTTCTGGATCGCGGCCAGGTCGGTCGGCTTGAGGATCACGACCGGCGTGCCGTCGTAGCCGGAGGCCTTCAGCATCTCCTGCGCCTTCTTCATGTTGGACTTCGACTGCACCTCGCTGCCCTTGCTGGTGCCGTAGGGCGTGCCGCAGGTGTACATCGAGGCGCACGACTTGTAGAACTCCTTCACGCCGACCTGCGCGCGCAGGAACGGCTCCTGCTGCATGGCGGCGATCGCCGCCTGGCGCACCTTCGGGTTGTTGAACGGCGGGTGCAGGTGGTTGAAGCGGCCCATGTACTGGAAGCCGAGCGGGTCCTTGTTGACGATCACCACGCCGTCGGCCTTCTTCAGCTGCTCGTAGCTCTCGAACGCCGGGCGCTCGAGGATGTCGACCTCGCCCTTGGCGAGCGCGTTGACCTGCGCCTGCGCGTCGCGCAGCGCGAGGTTCCACTCGACGCGGTCGACGTAGACGAACTTGCCGCCGGTGGTGCCGGAAGGCGTTTCCTTCCTGGGGATGTATTTGGCGTTCTTGACGTACACCGCCTTGTCGCCGGGCTTGAACTCGTCGCGCTTGAAGACGTACGGGCCGGAGCCGATGTGCTCCTCGATCTGCCGGTCGGCCGGGGTCTCGGCGACCCGCTTGGGCATGATGAACGGCACGTTGGAGGAGGGCTTGCCGAGCGCCTCGAGCATGATGCCGCAGGCCTCCTTGAGGAAGATGCGGAAGGTGTCGGGCTTGGGCGAGTCCATGCGCTCGACGAAGGTCATCAGCTTCTGGCCCATCGCGTCGCGCTTGCCCCAGCGCTCGATCGAGGCGGTGACGTCCTCGCCGGTGACCGGCTTGCCGTCGTGGAACTCGAGGCCCGGGCGCAGCGTGAAGGTCCACAGCCGCTTGTCGGGGCTCACCGTCCACGAGCCGACCATCTGCGGCTTGACCTGGTTCTTCTCGTCGGTGCCGAACAGGGTGTCGTAGATCATGTAGCCGTGGTTGCGCGCCATGAACTGCGTGGTCCAGATCGGGTCGAGGATGCTCAGGTTCGAGTGCGGCACGACCCGCAGCACCTTGTCCTGTGCGTTGACGTTTCCAACAAGCAAACCAAGCGCGAGCGCGGCGAGGACTTTGCGGTTCATTTGGTTATCCTTCTGGTGGACAATTCCAGCCTAACATGACTCGAATCGAAAAATGAGCCGAATTGCCATTGGCGGCTTTCAGCACGAGACCAATACCTTCGCCCCCACCAAGGCGGACTACGCGGCCTTCGAGGCCGGCGGCGGCTGGCCCGGGGTGAAGTACGGCGAGCCCATTTTCAGTGCGGTCGAGGGCGCCAACATTCCCGCCGCCGGTGCGATCCAGGCGCTGCGCGCACTGGGGCACGGCATGGTGGGCACCGCCTGGGCGGCGGCCAGCCCCTCCGCCCACGTCACGGCGGACGCTTTTGAAAAGATTTTGAATGGGTTAACCCAGAATTTGACGGACGCCGGGCGCGTCGACGGCGTCTACCTCGACCTGCACGGCGCGATGGTGTCGGAGCCGTTCGAGGACGGCGAGGGCGAGATCCTGCGCCGCGTGCGCGAGCTGGTCGGGCCGCGCGTGCCGGTGGTGGCGAGCCTCGACCTGCACGCCAACGTGACGCGGCAGATGATCGACAACGTCGACGCGATGGTCGCCTACCGCACCTATCCGCACGTCGACATGGCCGACACCGGCGCGCGCGCCGCGCGCCTGCTCGACCAGATGCTGAAGGCCGGCGAGCGCATGCACGGCGCCTTCCACACGCTCGACTACCTGACCGGCATCTCCTCGCAGTGCTCGTTCATCGAGCCGTGCAAGAGCATCTATGCCGAGCTGGAGAAGCTGGAGAACCGGCACAACTGCATGCTCTCGTTCACGCCCGGTTTTCCGATGGCCGACTTCGAAGAATGCGGCATGTCCGTATTTGGTTTTGGTGTTGAAAAATCGAAAACCCAGGCCGCGGTCGAGCAGCTGCGCCGCATCGTCGCCGACGCCGAGAAGGACTTCGCGCTCGAGCTGCACTCGGCGGGCGACGCGGTGAAGCGCGCGCGCGATCGCGGCGAGCCGGGCAAGCCGGTGGTGCTGGCCGACACGCAGGACAACCCCGGCGCCGGCGGCAACGGCGACACGACGGGACTGCTGCGAGCGTTGATCGAGCAGAACGCGAAGGACGCCACGCTCGGGCTGCTCGTCGATGCGCCTTCGGCGCAGCGCGCGCATCAAGCGGGTAAAGGGGCCAACGCTGTCTTTACCCTCGGAGGATTGTCGAAGATCCCGGGTGATTCGCCGCTGGGCGGCGAGTTCACGGTAGAGGCGCTCGCCGACGGCAGGTTCACCTGCACCGGGCCGATGTTCAAGGGCTTCCGCATGACGCTCGGCAACATGGCGCTGCTGCGCAGCCGCTCGGCGCCCGGCGTGCGCGTGGTGCTCGCCTCGCGCAAGGTGCAGGCGGCGGACCAGGAGATGTTCCGCCACCTCGGCGTCGAGCCGCGCACCCAGCGCATCATGGCGCTGAAGAGCTCGGTGCACTTCCGCGCCGACTTCGAGCCGATCGCGCGCGAGGTGCTGGTGGTCAAGTCGCCCGGCCCGGCGCTGGCCGATCCGGCCGAGTTCAAGTGGACCAAGCTGCGCAAGGGCGTGCGCCTGCGGCCGCTCGGCCCGGTGCATGCGTAGCAGCCTCGTCGTCGGCGCGTTGCTCGCGCTGGCGGCGTGCACGCAGGTGTACTTCAAGGATTTCGCGGTCGAGCCGCAGGATCGCGCGTACAGCGGCCGCGCCCAGTACGACGACATCAAACGCTACCTGCTCGCGCGCAAGCTGCGCATCGTGATCGAGACGCGCGACTACATCGCGGTGGAGCTGGAGCGCGAGGACACGCTGCAGATGAGGCTGCTGCCGTCGCAGAAGGTCGAGCTGACGCTGGTGCGCAGGACGGCCAAGGCCGATTTCACGGAAGCGCAGCTCAGGCGGTTCCGGGAGGGCCTCGAGAGCCGGCTGCGCGAGGAAACCGGGCAAATCGTTACCATACGGCTGGTCGACGAGAGGGTGCGTCCCATCACCAATATCCAATGACTACCTTCATGGCATTCCTGCACCACGCCGGGTTCGTCGGGCTGACGGCCGCGCTGGCCGCCGAGCTGGTCCTTCTCGGCGGCGACCTGACCGCGCGCACGGTGCGCCGCCTGCGCTTCGCGGACCTCGCGGTCGGCCTTTCGGCGATGACGGTCCTCGCCGCGGGCCTGCTGCGGGTGTTCTACTTCGAGAAGGGCGCGGCGTATTACTTCAAGACCTGGCCGTTCCACGCCAAGCTCACCCTGTTCGTCGTATTGGCGTTGCTGTCGATCTACCCGACCATTTGCTTCATCCGCTGGGCAAAGGGGGCGCCGGTCGACGCTGGCACGCTGCGCAAGGTGCGCATGATCGTGCACGCCGAGCTCGCCGGCATCGTGCTGATCCTGCTGTTTGCAGCGATGATGGCGCGCGGGATAGGCTTCCGCGGATGAAGCTCGCCGCCGACATTCTCGTGGGCCTGGTCGCCCTGCTGCACCTCTACTTCCTCGTGCTGGAGATGTTCCTCTGGGACAAGCCGAAGGGAATGAAGACCTTCGGCCTCACCCCGGAGCGGGCGGCGATGACCAAGTCGCTGGCGATGAACCAGGGGCTGTACAACGGCTTTCTCGCCGCCGGCCTGCTCTGGGGGCTCTACGCCGCGGCGTTCGACTTCAAGGTTTTCTTCCTGATCTGCGTGATCGCCGCCGGGGTTTTCGGGGCGGCGACCGCCAGCCGCAAGATCCTCTGGGTGCAGGCGGTGCCCGGCCTGGTCGCGCTGGGCCTGGTTCTGCTATCCCGCTAAAAGAAACAACGGCTTACCGTGTAGTCCTAGCGGACTACAGGCTTGCCATAGAAGTATCAATGGGGAAGTAGCATGATCCTGACCCATGTGTAGGACGTGATCTACACATCGACAGACGAACGGCCAGCAGCACTGTTAGCAGCCCCCGCCTCGAGCAGTACGTTTCATGGCAGGGCCAAACAAAGCGCAGCCGGAAATCTGATCGCCGCAACCGTGATGAGGGCAAGACGGCCAGCACACTGTTAGCAGCCCCCGCCTCTAGGCGTACGTTGCATGGCAGGGCCAAACAAAGCGCAGTCGTCCGTATCACCGAGGGGCACAGTTAGCAGCTGTGCCCCTCTTCATTTCTACCGCCGCGCAATCATTCTCCCGCTGTCGGCGCTCGTGCGCTATCGCCGCCTGCGGCGGCGTGATGTCGCGTTTCGTGGCGGCGTCGTCTCGCCGATTCTTTACGTCGCCGCCGCGGGACGTCGCTGTGTCGGGCGAATCCCTTCAATGAATCGCGACAGGCGCAGCACGCCTGCGTCGTCGAAGCGCTGGCCGACGATCTGCACGCCGATCGGCAGGCCGTCGGCGCTGTAGCCCCAGTTGATCGACGCCGCGGGCTGCTCCGACATGTTGAACGGCACGGTGAAGGCGATGTGCGGCAGCGCGTTGTGCGCGTCGTTGCCCGGCGCGGGAAGCTCCGCCTCGTAGGGCAGGATCGGCGAGGTGGGCGTCAGCAGGAAGTCGTACTGGCGCGCGGCGGCGACGGCGGCCTCGCGCATCGCCTGCACCTGGGTGTAGGCCTGCATCACGTCGCGGCCGCTGAACTTGGCCGCGCGCCACGAGCACCACTCGACGATGAACGGCAGCACTTTCTGGCGCCGCGGCGCCGGCAGCTGCATGTAGTCGTTGTACGAGCGCGCCTCGAAGAAGCGGCACATGCCGTCGAGCATCTCCTCGGTGAGGAAGGAGCGGATCGACTCGACGTTGCAGCCGGCGCTGGCCAGCGCAGTAGCCGCGGCCTCGGCCGCGGCGCGCACCTCGCGGTCAATGGTCAGGCCGACGCCCATGTCGGGCAGCAGGCCGATCTTCAGCCGGCGCGGGTCGACGTCGCTCAGGCCCCAGGTGAAGTCCTGCTCCTGCGCCGGCAGCGACATCCAGTCGCGGCCGTCGGGCCGCGCCAGCAGGTTCATCATCAGCGCCGCGTCCTCCACAGTGCGCGTCATCGGGCCGGCCACGCGCCCCATGTAGGGCGGGTTGATCGGCACGCGGCCGAGCGAGGGCTTGAGGGCGAAGATGCCGCAGTGCGTCGCCGGCAGGCGCACCGAGCCGCCGATGTCGGTGCCGAGGTGCAGCGGCGCGTAGCCGGCGGCGCAGGCCGCGCCGGCGCCCGAGCTCGAGCCGGAGGTGTTGCGGTCCAGGCGCCAGGGGTTGCGCGTCACGCCGTGCAGGCTGGACAGGCCGGAGGACAGCATGCCGTAGTCGGGCATGGTGGTCTTGCCGAGGATCACGCAGCCCGCCTCGCGCAGGCGGGCCGCCGGCGGCGCGTCCTCGGGCTGCGGCGCCGCGTCCTCGTTGGCGCGCGTGCCGATCGGCGCCGGCGCGCCGCGGGTATAGACGTTCTCCTTGATGGTCAGGGGCACGCCGTCCAGCGCGGAAAGCGGCCGGCCGGCCTCCCAGCGCGCTTCCGCCGCGCGCGCCTGCTCGAGGGCGCCTTCGCGGTCGACGCGGTACATCGCGTTCAGCTTCGGCTCCAGCTCGGCGATGCGCGCGAGCGAGGCGCGCGTCGCCTCCATCGGCGACAGCTCGCGGCGGGCGAAGGCGGCCGCCAGGTCGGCGGCCGAGCGCTCGTGCAATGCGGGCTTCATGCGCCGACTATATACTGCACGCCAAATGCTGCGGTGCGCGATCCTTGGGAGGACGGTGCTGGCCTGCGTGCTCGCCTGCGCGAGCGCGCCGGCGCTGGCGCAGTGGGAGATCCGCGTCTGGCACGCGATGAAGGGCGCGCAGGGCGCGGACTTCGAGCGCCTCGCCGAGCGGTTCAACGCCGCGCAGCAGGACTACCGCGTGGTCCTGTCCCACGTGGGCGACTACGACCAGACGCTCGCCGCCGCGCTCGCCACGCGCGCCCGCGGATCGAAGACGCCGCCGCCGCACGTCGTGCACGTGCACGACACCGGCACCGCGGAGATGCTGAAGCGGCGCGGCCTGGTGATGCCGCTGTGGCAGGTGCTGGAGGACGCCGGCGAGCGGCTGGACGGCTACCTGCCGGCGGTCGAGGCGCCGTTCGCCGACGGCGACGGGCGCCTGCTCGCGCTGCCGTTCAACGCCGCCACCCCGGTGCTGTACTACAACCGCGACGCGCTGCGCGCCGCGAAGATCGAGCCGCCGAAGACCTGGTACGAGATGCCCGAGGTGCTCGCCGCCCTGCAGAAGGCGGGCTACGGCTGCGCCTACACCACCGCCTACCCGTCGTGGGTGCTGCTCGAGAACATGAGCGCCTGGCACGACCAGAGCTTCGCCACGCAGCGCAACGGCATGGGCGGCGCCGATGCGCGCCTCTCGTTCAACAGCCGGCTGATGGTGCGCTGGATCTCGATGCTGTCGACCTGGCGCCAGTCGGGCTACTTCATGTACTGGGGCCGCAGCGACGAGGCCGAGGCGCGCTTCGCCGCCGACCACTGCGCGCTGCTTACCTCGTCCTCGGCCAGCTACGCCGCGCTGCGCAAGCGCGCCGCCTTCGACCTCGGCGTGGCGCAGCTGCCGTACTACGACGACTTCGACGAGGCGCCGCAGAACACGCTCGCCGCGACCGCCGGGCTGTGGGTGCTCGCCGGCAAGCCGCCGGTCGAGTACTACGGCGTGGCGCGCTTCTTCGCCTTCCTCGCGCAGCCCGGCGTGCAGGCCGAGTGGCACCAGAAGAGCGGCGAGCTGCCGCTCACCTACGCTGCCTACGAGCTGACGCGCAAGCAGGGCTTCTACGCCGCCAACCCCGGCCAGGAGATCGCCGTGCAGCAGGTGCTCGCCAAGCTGCCGACCTGGGACTCGCGCGGCATCCGCCTCGGCGGCTTCCCGAAGATCCGCGGCATCATCAACGAGGAGCTCGAGCTGGTCTGGGGCGGCAACAAGTCGGCGCTCGACGCCCTCAACGCCGCGGTCGCGCGCGGCAACGCGCTGCTCGATGAGCTGGAGAAGGCCGACTCGGGAAGATAGGGCGGGGCGATGAGCCCGCGCCTGTTCCGCTGGGGCATGAACCTGTGGCCGCCGTTCCGCGGCGCCGGCATCACCGTGCGGCACGTCGCCGACGACTGGAGCGAGGTGCGCGTCGAGCTGACCGCCGGCCGCTTCAGGCGCAACTACGTCAACACGCACTACGGCGGCAGCCTGTTCTCGATGACCGACCCGTTCTACGCCCTGATGCTGATCCACCGCCTCGGCGACCGCTACCTGATCTGGGACCAGGCGGCGACCATCGATTTCGTCGCGCCGGGACGGGGGCGCGTCAGTGCGGTGTTCTCGCTAACTGAAGAACGGATACGGGAAATCGAAACCCAGGCGTCCGCAGGACAGAAGGTCCTGCCGCAGTTTGACGTCGAGATCAGGGATAAGGCGGGCGAGCTGGTCGCCCGGGTGAGGAAAACGCTCTACGTGCGGCTCAAGCCGCGCTACCGCCAGCAGTAGCTACTGCTGCGGCTTCTCGACCTTGGGCGCCTGCTGCTCTTCCGGCCGCTTGTCGCCAAGCGGATAGGCCGGCAGCCAGACGGTGGCGATCGCCGCCGCGGCGATCAGCTTCGCCAGGTCCTTTACTGCCTTGCTGGATTGCTCGTCCATGGTTCCTGTAACGCCGATTCTGCTCCCTGGTTTACCACGCAATTGTTACGAATCGTCCCGGGCTTTGGATTCAGCCCTTTAGGCAGCTGCTCATGAACTTCTTGCGCTCGTCGCCCTTGAGGGCCTTCGAGCCGGCTTCCTTGTTGCACGCCGCCATGCGGTCCTGGCTGGCCGAGCCCTTCTCCTCGCCCTTCAGGCAGGAGCTCATGAACTTCTTGCGCGCGTCGCCTTCCAGCTTCTGCACGCCGGCGCGCTCGTTGCACGACTTCATCCGCTCCTGCTGCTTCTTCTGCGCCGCCGACGGCTCCTTCTTCTCCTGCGCGTAGGCCGGCAGCGCCAGCAGCGACAGGGCGAGCGCGGCGATCAGGGATTGCCTCATTTTCCTATTTCTCCTCCAGCAGTTTCTCGATCGCCGACACCAGCTTCGGGTCCCCCGGCGCGACGCGCGTGTCGAAGCTCTGCACGCGCTGGCCGCTGCGGTCGACCAGGTACTTGTGGAAGTTCCACTTCGGCTGCTGGCCGGTTTCCTGCGCCAGCGCCTTGTACAGCGGGTTGCTGCCGAGGTCGCTCTTGGCGAACATCGGGAAGTCGATGGCGTACTGGTTGACGCAGAACTCGGCGATCTGCTTGTTCGAGCCGGGCTCCTGGCCGCCGAAGTCGTTCATCGGGAAGCCGAGCACCACCAGGCCGCGCCCGCGGTACTTCTTGTACAGCGCCTCCAGGCCGTCGTACTGCGGCGTGTAGCCGCACTGGCTGGCGGTGTTGACCACCAGCACCACCTTGCCGGCGTACTCGCAGAGCGACTGCGGCTTCTCCAGGATGGTGTTCATGCTGCGGTCGAGCAGCGCAGGGCACGCCATCGCGTTTGTTGCGGTCAGGAAGACAAGGCTAATAAGGTAGCGGCGCATTGGGCTTCAGCGGCTGCAGCGCCTTGCGGAAGTCCTGCTTGATTCTTTCCAGTGCGGCATCGGTGTCCGCTTCGAAGCGTAGCACGATCACCGGCGTGGTGTTCGACGCGCGCGCCAGGCCGAAGCCGTCGCGGTACTCGACGCGCACGCCGTCGATCGTCAGCACCCGCTCGGCGCCGGGGAAGGGCTTGCTCGCCTGCAGCTTGGCGACCAGGGCGTGCGGCTCGCCCTCGGTCAGCCCCCAGTGCAGCTCCGGGGTGGAAGGCGCGTTCGGCAGCGACTTGAGGGTGCGGTTCGGGTCCGTCTCCTTCGACAGGATCTCGAGCAGCCGGGCGCCGCCGTAGAGGGCGTCGTCGAAGCCGTACCAGCGCTCCTTGAAGAAGGTGTGGCCGGACATCTCGCCGGCCAGCAGGGCGCCGGTCTCCCTCAGCTTGGCCTTGATCAGCGAATGGCCGGTCTTCCAGATCAGCGGCTTGCCGCCATGCTTTTCGATCCAGGGCGCGAGCAGCCGCGTCGACTTCACGTCGTAGATGATCTGCGCCCCCGGGTTGCGCGACAGCACGTCCTTCGCCAGCAGCATCAGCTGGCGGTCGGCGAAAATGATCTCGCCGTCCTTGGTGACCAGGCCCAGGCGATCGCCGTCGCCGTCGAATGCAATTCCCAGTTCGCAAGAAGAATTTCTTACGGTGGAGATCAGCTCCCGCAGGTTCTTGGGGACTGACGGGTCGGGGTGGTGGTTGGGGAAGCGCCCGTCGACCTCGCAGTACAGCTCCTCGACCTCGCACCCCAGCGCCCGGTACAGCTTCGGCGCCAGCATGCCGGCGACGCCGTTGCCGCAGTCGACCGCGATGCGCATCTTGCGGGCGAGCTTCACGTCGGAGGTGATCCGGTCTACATACGCCTGCAAGACATTCGCCCCGCTGCGCTTGCCTTGGCCGGATGAGAACCGGTCTTTTTCAATCCTGGCTTTTATGTCTTGAATCTCGTCCCCATAGAGGGTCGAGCCGCCAACCACGATCTTCAGGCCGTTGTAGTCGGGCGGGTTGTGGCTGCCGGTGACGGCGACGCAGCTGCCGCAGCCGAGGTGGTGCGCGGCGAAGTAGGCGACCGGGGTGGGCGCCATGCCGACGTCGATCACGTCGGCGCCGGCGGCGTTGAGGCCGTCGGCGAGCGCGCCGGCGAGCTCGGCGCCGGACAGGCGGCCGTCGCGGCCGATGGCGAAGGCGGGAGCGCCGCGCTCGCGCGCGAGGGTTCCGAGGGCGCGGCCGACGGCGCGCACGATGTCCGGCGTCAGCGTCTTGCCGACGATGCCGCGGATGTCGTAGGTGCGGAAGATCTCTGCGGGTACGTTCACGATGCGAAGAATCCGAACAGGCGCTGCGGCAGCCAGGTGTGGCGGCCCGGGAACGGGCCGCTGAGGAATCCGCAGTGCCCGCCGCTATGCGGAAATTCTAGCAGCAGGGCGGGCGCCGCTTTTTGCGTGGCCGCTTCCAGCGCATGCTCCGGAAGGAAGGGGTCGTTGCGCGCGTTGAGCAGCAGGGTCGGCACGCGGATGCGCTCGAGCCAGGGCGCGCTCGAGGCGCGCGTCCAGTAGTCGTCTGTGTCGCGAAAGCCGTGCAGCGGCGCGGTGACCAGGTTGTCGAAGTCGTAGAAGGTGCGCGTCGAGCGCACGCGCGAGGTGTCGTACAGCCCTGGAAAGCTGTCGGCCTT
>DASUZH010000190.1:0-2752 GCA_036376975.1 Burkholderiales bacterium
CTGGCGGCGCAGCTACGATACGCCGCCGCCCGCACTCGACCCCAGCGATGCTCGCTACGAGGGCCGGGACCCGCGCTATGCGGGGATCAAGGTTCCGCTGACCGAGTGCCTCAAGGACACAGTGGCGCGCGTCGTGCCCTACTGGCAGGGGACCATCGCGCCCGCGGTGCGCGCCGGCAAGCGCGTGCTGATCGCCGCGCACGGCAACTCGCTGCGCGCCCTGGTCAAGCATCTGGACAATGTCTCGGATGAGAAAATCGTCGGGCTGAACATTCCGACGGGCATTCCGCTGGTGTACGAGCTCGACGACTCGCTCAAGGCCGCGCGCCACTACTACCTCGGCGACCCCGATGAAGTCGCGCGCCGCGTGGCCTCGGTCGCCGCGCAAGGGAAAGTGAAGGTCTGATCCGCTTTTTCCTGCTGGCCATGGCCTTGGCCGCGCTGCCGGCTCAAGCCGCCACGCAGGAAGAGAAGCTGAAGGCGCTGCGCGGGCGCATCGACAAGCTGCAGCAGGACCTCGAGAAGAAGGAAGGCAGCCAGCGCGAGGCGCGCGACGCGCTGCGCGATTCCGAGCGCGCCATCTCGCAGGCCAACCGCGCGCTCGCGCAGACCGAGGCCGAAAGCCGGCGGCTGCGCGCGGAGAGCGCGAAGATCGCCGAGCGGCGCAAGGCCCTCGAGCGCACCGCGGCCGAGCGCGAGGCGGCGATCGGCCGCATGCTGATCGCGCGCCAGGCGGCGGGCGCGCCCGATACGCTGCGCGTCGCGCTGTCCGGCGACGATCCGGCGGCGCTCGCCCGCAGCCTCTACTACCTCGGCTACGTCTCGCGCGCCGGCGCCGAGTTGCTGCGCAGCTACCGCGAGGCGATCAGCGAGGCGACGCGCCTGGCGAGCGAGATCGACCAGCGCGCCGCCCGCTTGCGCTCGCTCGAGCAGACGCAGCGCTCCGAACGCGAGCGCGTGGCGAAGGAGCGGCGCGAGCGGCGCAAGGTGCTCGACAAGGTGGCGGTCGATATCCGCAAGAACCGCAAGGACATCAAGCAGCTGCAGGCCGACGAGAACCGGCTGGCGCGGCTGGTGCAGGAGATCGGCCGCGTCGTGTACGGCCGCGTCGAGCGCACGCCCGAGGCGGGCAGCAAGCGCGAGCCGTTCGCCTCCCTGCAGGGCAAGCTCAGCCTGCCGGTGCGCGGGGAACTGACCGGCCGCTTCGGCGCTCCAAGGGGGGCGGCGGGGATCGAATCGAAGGGCGTGTTCATCCGCACCGCCCAGGGGCAGCCGGTCAAGGCGGTCGCGCACGGCCAGGTGGTCTACGCCGACTGGATGCGCGGCTTCGGCAATCTGGTGATCGTCGACCACGGCCAGGCGTACCTGTCGATCTATGCCAACAACGACTCCCTGCTCAAGCAGGTTGGGGAAAATGTCACGGTGGGTGAAGCACTTGCGACTACCGGAGCGAGCGGTGGCAACGAGGAAACGGGCTTATACTTTGAATTGCGGCACTCGGGCCGCGCCTTTGATCCGCTGCGCTGGGTCAAACTGAAATAAGCGAGAAGCGATCCCTTATGCAAAGCAAGCTCCGCAACATCGGACTCATGGTGGTAGGCGCCGTCGCCGGGGTCCTGATCAGCCTCAACTTCCAGGCCATCGCCGACCGCGCCACGCGCTCGACGCTGCCGATCGAGGAGCTGCGCGCCTTCACCGAGGTGTTCGGCGCGATCAAGGCCAACTACGTCGAGCCGGTCGAGGACAAGAAGCTGATCACCGAGGCGATCAACGGCATGCTGACCGGCCTCGACCCGCATTCCGCCTACCTCGACCAGGAGGCGTTCCGCGACCTGCAGGTCGGCACGCAGGGCCAGTTCGGCGGCCTCGGCATCGAGGTCGGCATGGAAGACGGCTTCGTCAAGGTGATCTCGCCGATCGAGGACACGCCGGCGTTCCGCGCCGGCATCAAGCCGGGCGACCTGATCATCAAGCTCGACGACACGCCGGTGAAGGGCATGACGCTGAACGACGCCGTGAAGAAGATGCGCGGCAAGCCCAACACCACCATCACGCTCACCATCTCGCGCAAGGGCGAGAGCGCGCCGGTGGTGGTGCAGCTGACGCGCGCCATCATCCGCGTGCAGAGCGTGAAGTCGAAGGTGATCGAGCCGGGCTACGCGTGGGTGCGGGTGTCGCAGTTCCAGGAGTCGACGCCCGAGAGCATGGTCAAGCACATCGACGGCCTGTTCAAGCAGGGCCCGGTGAAGGGCCTGGTGCTCGACCTGCGCAACGACCCCGGCGGCCTGCTGCACGGCGCGGTGGCGATCTCCTCGGCGTTCCTGCCGGCGAAGACGCTGATCGTGTCCACCGACGGCCGCGCCGAGGACTCGCGCAAGAAGTTCTTCGCCAGCCCGGAGGACTACGCGCGCGGCAGCCGCGCCGAGGACGTGCTGAAGAGCCTGCCGGCCGCGGTGAAGACCGTGCCGATGGTGGTGCTGGTGAACGGCGGCTCGGCCTCGGCCTCGGAGATCGTCGCCGGCGCGCTGCAGGACCACAAGCGCGCGACGGTGATCGGCACGCAGACCTTCGGCAAGGGCTCGGTGCAGACCATCATGCCGCTCGGCAACAACACCGCGATCAAGCTCACCACCGCGCGCTACTACACCCCGGGCGGCCGCTCGATCCAGGCGAAAGGCATCACGCCCGACATCGTGGTCGAGGACCCGACCGACGTGCAGCAGCGCACGCGCGAGGCCGACCTCACGCGCCA
>DASUZH010000191.1:0-4333 GCA_036376975.1 Burkholderiales bacterium
TTTACCTTGCCGGCGGCTTGGGGTACTCGTACTTCAGGTCGAAGCTCGCGTCGGGCCGCATGGTGAGGATCGCCTTCGTCCAGCCGCGCTCCTTGTCCGGCTGGCCGTCGCGGATGCCGAGCAGCTCGCGCGGCGGCAAGCCCGGATCGCAGGGCTTCAACGGCTGGGTGCGGTCGTCCGGCAGCGTCACCAGGTACAGCACGCCGCCGGTGTCGGAATACGGCGCCGGCAGCTCGATGGTCATCTGGAAGCGCTTCCACTGCTCCGGCAGGCCGAGCGCGAGGCATTCGGCGATGGCGGTGACTGCGCGGGTCTGCGCGTCGGTAGCGCCTTGCGCCGAAGCGCCGGTCGGCGCGGCCGCGAGCAAGAGCGAGAGAACGATTGCGTGTCGGGACATCGGCTAAGCTTACCTTCTTGAAGGCGCCGCGGAAACTCGTCTGCCTCGAGACCTACTGGAACGAAAAGCTGTTCCACACCGTCTCGGTGAAGGGCTTCTTCGAGGCCATGGCGCCGCTCGTCGATCCGCCGCTCACCGTCGCGCACCGCTTCGTCGACAGCGGCGAGAGCCTCGCGTACTACGCCAAGCGACCGGACGGCCTGATGTGGCGGCGGCGCGAGCTGTTCGACGCGCCTGTCTTCTACCTTGCATTCCACGGCCGGCCGGCCGGCTTCAAGCCGACGCTCGGGCGCATCGAGGGCGAAGCCCTGTGCGAGGCGTTCGCCGGCTACGGCGGCTATCGCAACCTGGTGTATTTCGCCGCGTGCAGCGTGCTGCGCGGGCGGCGCGGCATGCAGTTCGGGCGCGACTTCCTCGCGGCGAGCGGCACGCGCGCGGTGATCGGCTACACCACGCCGGTCAACTGGATGGCGAGCCTGGTGGCCGACATGCTGTTCCTGCACCGCTTCTACAGCGATCCTTCGCCGTGGCGCAACCTGCAGCGCATCTTCGGCTCGGTGCTGCGCGACTATCCGCGCGCCCGCTCGCTCGGCTACACCCTGCTCACCGCCTGACGCTTCAGAGCGAGGCGATCAGCCGCTCGGCCACGGTGTCGAAGCGTTCCGGGTCGCCGTAGGAGCGCGCCAGCATCATCGCGCCCTCGAGCGTGCCGACGATGACGCGGGCGAGGTCGACCGCCGGCCCCTTGAAGCCGAGGTTGCCGGCCTTGCGGCCCTCCTCGAGGACCGCCGCCAGCCACTTCTCGTTCTCGTCGAAGAAATGCTTCACCTCGTCCTTCATCGGCTTGGGCAGCGTGGCGTAGTCGGAAGCGAGCATGCCGCACAGGCACATGCGGTTGTCGCGCAGCACGTCGGCGTAGATGCGCCCGTAGCGCTTCAGCCGCTCGCGCGGCGGCGCGCCGGTGGCGTCGATGGCCTGCAGCGCCGCGAGGAAGGTCTTCTCGTAGCGCTCGATCAGGCGCCGGCCGAGGTCGGCCTTGGAGGGAAAGTGGTAGTGCAGGCTGGCCTTGGTCACGGCCAGCGCCTCGGCGATATCGGCATAGCTGAAGCCGTTGAAGCCGCGCGTCTGCACCAGCCGCTCGGCGACGTCGAGGATGCGCTGGGACGTGTCCGCAGGGGGCGCCGCCTTTGCCATGCGCCGCAGCATACCATGCCCTTACCAACTAGTTGACAAGTAACTTACTAGTAGGTAGAAAGACGGCGTCAACCCACCATGGAGGAGGGAACATGAAGCAAGCGAACGTTCTGGATGGCCGCAGTTTCACCGGCGTGGTACTCGAGTGCGGCAAGACCGCGGGGGACGCCGACACCATCATCTTCAGCGGCGGGCGCTTCCGCTCGACCGCGTGCGATCAGTACGACTACGGCGACGGCGCCTACACCGCGCGCGCGGCCGACGGCGCGGTGAGCTTCGAGGTGCGCACCGAGAGCCCGAAGTACGGCGCGCTGCTGTGGCAGGGCGTGGTGCGCGGCAAGCGGCTCGACGCCAGCTTCACCATGGTGCGCGACGGCAAGACGCTGGGCGAGAAGTGGGTTCTCGCCGGCGAGGCGTGAGCCCGTACCACGACGGCGCGCGCGAGCTGCAGGACCGCTACGACACGCGGCGGCTGGCCGACCGGCTGGCCGAGCGGCTGTCGCGCGCCGAGTTCACCGCCGAGGACCGCGCGTTCATCGAATCGCGCGCCATGTTCTTCCTCGCCACCGCCGACGCCGACGGCCGGCCGGATTGCTCCTACAAGGGCGGCCTGCCGGGCTTCGTCAGGGTGACCGCGCCGGGCGAGCTGGCGTTTCCGAGCTACGACGGCAACGGCATGTTCCGCAGCCTGGGCAACGTGCGCGTCAACCCGGCGGTGGGGCTGCTGTTCCTCGACTTCGAGCAGCCGCGCCGGCTGCGGGTGCTCGGCCGCGCGGCGGCCGCCGAGGACGATCCGCTGCGCGCCGAGTTCGCCGGCGCGCAGCTCGTGGTGCGGGTGCGCGCCGAGCAGATCTTTCCCAACTGCCCCCGCTACATCCATCGCATGCAGCTGCTGGAGCACTCGCAGTACTCGCCGCGTAGTGGGTACTCGCCTCCCGAGCCGGCCTGGAAGCAGATGCCCGCCTTCAAGGACGTCCTCCCCAAGGAGTCTTGACAGAATTGCTGCAGTGCCGCATAATGCTTTAAGCTTCATTCATTCCGAGTTCAAATTATGCGCCTGCAAGTCTCCCTAAGCGAAGAGGCCGGCCTCCTGTCGGTCGCCGTCCAGGGCCCGTATTCGCTGGCCGATTTCCTGCGGCTCGCCGACCGCGTGTTCGCCGAGTGCACCAAGCGCGGCCTCGGCCGCGCCTACGTCGACATCACCGGCGTGACCGGCGAGATCCCGCAGATCGACCGCTACCGCCTCGGCATCTACTGCGCCGAGAAGCGCGACCGGCTGAACCGCCTCGCCGTGGTGGCGCGGCGCGAGATCATCAACTGGATGTTCGAGAACGTCGCCACCAACCGCGGGCTGACCACCTGCGTCACCGCCGACCCGGCCTACGCCACCAACTGGCTGCGCAAGGCGGCGTGACAAGCCGCGGCGGCTGAGGCATGATGCTTCAAGCTTGATCTATTCAGGCTTGGAGAAACTATGCCGCCGCCCGCAGCACGCGCCGATCGCGAGACGATCGCGCGCTCCGAGGACCATTCCGCGCTGCGCATCTGGCTGCGCCTGCTGACCTGCACGCAGCTGATCGAGCGCCAGGTGCGCTCGCGCCTGCGCGAGCAGTTCGGCACCACGCTGCCGCGCTTCGACCTGATGGCGCAGCTCGAGCGCCATGCCGAGGGCCTCAAGATGAACGAGCTGTCGCGCCTGCTGATGGTGACCGGCGGCAACATCACCGCCATCGTCGACCAGCTCGAGACCGAGGGCCTGGTCGAGCGGCTCGACCACGCCGACGACCGCCGCGCCTTTCGCATCCGCCTGACCCGCGCCGGCGAGCGCAGCTTCGCCGAGATGGCGGGCGCGCACGAGGGGTGGGTGGTCGAGCTGCTCGCCGGCCTGTCGCGCCGCGAGCAGGACGACCTGCTCAAGCTGCTGGCGAAGGTCAAGCAGCACACCGTGGAGGCCCTGTCATGAAGCAGCCGCAGCACTTCCAGTGGAAGGTCGAGGGCAAGGTAGGCGTGATCACGCTCAGCCGGCCGGAGAAGAAGAATCCGCTTACCTTCGACTCCTACGCGGAATTGAGGGATTTTTTTCGCAACCCCCCGAAAGAAGCAAAAGCGATCGTCGTTGCCGGCGCCGGGGGCAATTTCTGCTCGGGCGGCGACGTGCACGAGATCATCGGCCCGCTGACCAAGATGGCGATGCCGCAGCTGCTCGAGTTCACGCGCATGACCGGCGACCTGGTGAAGGCGATGCGCCACTGCCCGCAGCCGGTGATCGCCGCCGTCGAAGGCGTGTGCGCGGGCGCGGGCGCCATCATCGCCATGGCTTGCGACCTGCGCTACGCGGCGCCCTCGGCGAAGACCGCCTTTCTGTTTGTGCGCGTCGGCCTCGCCGGCTGCGACATGGGCGCCTGCGCCATGCTGCCGCGGATCATCGGCCAGGGCCGCGCTGCCGAGCTTTTCTATACCGGCCGCTCGATGAGCGCGGAGGAGGGCCTCGCCTGGGGCTTCTTCAATCACGTCACCGACGATGTGCTGAATTTTTCAAGGGAAAAAGCAAAAGAGCTGGCCGCCGGGCCGACGCTCGCGCACGCCATGACCAAGAAAATGCTGCACCAGGAATGGAACGCCGGGGTCGACGAGGCGATCGAAATGGAAGCCCAGGCCCAGGCCATCCTGATGCAGAGCAAGGACTTTCAGCGCGCCTTCGAGGCGTTCGCCGCGAAGCGCAAGCCGGTATTCGAAGGAGAT
>DASUZH010000192.1:0-2021 GCA_036376975.1 Burkholderiales bacterium
CCAGGCGCTCAATCCGCAGCTGCCGTTCGACCCGATCAAGGACTTCGCGCCGCTGATGATCGTCGGCACCGCGCCGATGGCGATCACCACCGGCGCCGGCAAGCCGTACAAGAACTTCGCGGACGTGATCGCCGCGGCCAAGGCGAGCCCGGACAAGCTGACCATCGGCAACGTCGGCAACGGGTCGCTCGGGCACCTCGCCACCATCCTGCTCAACCAGGCGGCGGGGATCAAGCTGGTGCCGGTTCCCTACAAGGGCGGCGGGCCGCTTTCGACCGATGTCATGGGCGGGCAGATCGATTTCGCGATGGCCTCCACCGCCGCGCAGGCGGGCCACGTGCGCGGCGGCAAGATGCGCGCCCTGGTGCTGACCGGGGACAAGCGCTCGCACACCATGCCCGACGTGCCGACGCTCGCCGAGCTGGGGGTGCCGTGGCAAGGCGCGTACGCGTTCTGGGGCATCCTCGCCCCGGCGGGCACGCCGAAGCCGGTGATCGACCGCATCTCCGCCGAGCTGACCAAGGCGGTCAAGCTGCCCGACGTGAACAAGACGCTGACCGAGACCCTCGGCATGGACGTCCTCGCGCTCAGCCCGGAGGCGACCGGCAAGTTCCTCGGCGACGCGATCCAGCGCTGGGGCAAGGTGGTCAAGGACAACAACATCACGGCGCAATGACGGCGCTCCTGTGCATGGTGCGGCACGGCGAGACAGAGTGGAACGCGGCGCGCCGCGTGCAGGGGCAACTCGACGTGCCGCTGAGCGAGGTCGGTCAGGAGCAGGCGCGCTGCGTGAGCGCTGCGCTGCCCGAAGGCCGCTTCGCCGCCCTCTACGCCAGCGACCTGCAGCGGGTGCGGCAGACCGCCGAGCCCGCCGCGGCCCGGCTCGGCCTGACGCCGCGCCTCGATCCACGCCTGCGCGAGCGCCACTACGGCTCTTTCCAGTCGCTCACCTTCGCCGAGGTGAAGGCGTCGCGGCCCGAGGACTACGCGCGATACGAAGCGCGCGATCCCGAATTTGATTTCGGCAACGGCGAGAGCCTGCGCGATTTCTCGGCGCGCGCCCTCGGCTGCCTGAGCGCGATCGCCGAGCGCCACGCCGGCGAGGAGGTGCTGGTCTTCACGCACGGCGGGGTGCTCGAGATGGCCTACCGCCGCGCGACCGGGATGGACCTGTCCGCGCCGCGCGACTTCACCACGCCGAACTGCGCGCTGAACTGGATCGAGATCGGCGCGCGCTGGCAGGTCCTCGAGTGGGCGGAAAGCGAGCACCTCGCGTGAAGCTCGCCGTGCTCGACGACTACCAGCGCGTCGCCCTCGACTCGGCCGACTGGAAATCGCTCAAGGGCGTGCAAGTGAAGGTGTTCGACCGGCCGTTCGCCTCGCTCGACGAGGCGGCGCGCAAGCTGAAGCCGTTCGACATCCTCTGCCTGATGCGCGAGCGCATGCCGTTTCCGCGCCAGCTGTCTGATCGGCTGCCGAACCTGAAGTTCGTCAACCTGACCGGGCGCCGCGCCGGCAGCCTCGATTCGAAGGCGCTCGCCGAGCGCGGCATTCCTGTGAGCCACACCGGCACCGGCAACGGCACGGCGTCCACCGTCGAGCTGACCTGGGGCCTGATCCTCGCCGCCGCCCGAAATCTCGAAAAAGCGAGCACCAATATGCGCTCGGGCAAGTGGCACCAGGCGCTGCCCGCCGGGACGGCGCTGCAGGGCAAGACCCTCGGCCTGGTCGGCGCGGGCGGCATCGGCGCCAAGGTCGGCCTGGTCGGCAAGGCCTTCGGCATGGACGTGATCGCGTGGAGCTCGAACCTCACGCCGGAGAAAGCCGGCGCCGCGGGCGTGCGCTGCGTGGCGAAGGACGAGCTGCTTTCGACTGCCGATGTAGTCACGATCCATATGGTTCTTTCAGACAAGACTCGAAATCTCCTGGGAAGGAAAGACCTGGAAAAGCTCAAGCCAGGCGCCCTCCTGGTCAACACCTCGCGCGGACCGCTGATCGACGAGAAAGCGCTGCTCGCCTGG
>DASUZH010000193.1:0-2517 GCA_036376975.1 Burkholderiales bacterium
CCCCGCAACCGGCGCGTCGAGATCAGCGTCCGCTGAGTCGTCCCCCGCGCCGGCGTCCGCCGGCGCGCCGCTCCAGCGCAGCATCAGCAGCGTGAGGTCGTCGGAGGCGAGCGCATTGCCGACGAAGCGCCGCACGTCCTCGCGCACCGCGCCGAGGATCTCGGCAGGCGCCGCGCCGACGCGGGCGAACTTGAGCGCCAGCTCGAGCTGGTGCGCCCCGTACAGCGCGTGCCGCTCGTTCATCGCCTCGGTGACGCCGTCGCTCAGCACCAGCAGGCCGTCGCCCGGGCGCAGCTCGCGGTAGGCGGTGACGTACTCGAACTCCTCCAGCGTGCACAGCGGCGGCCCGCCGGCGTTCGGCAGGCGCTCGAGCGCCCCCTGCGCGGTGAGGACGTAGGGCGGCTCGTGGCCGGCGTTGCAGCACTCGATCATGCCGGTGCGCACGTCGAGGATGCCGGCGAAAGCGGTGACGAAAAGCTGCTCCGGGTTCTCGCGCGAGATCTCGGTCGCGGCGCGCGTCATCGCGGCGCCGAGGTCACCGCCGCGCGCCGCCGCCGCCTTGATGGTCGCCTTGCACAGCGCCATGAAGACCGCCGCCGGCATGCCCTTGCCCGAGACGTCGCCCACCACGAAGAAGATGCGGCTGCGGTCGAGCTGCAGGCAGTCGAAGAAGTCGCCGCCCACGGTGCGCGCCGGCTCGAGCAGCGCCGCCACCTGCAGCGAGGGGATGGCGCGCGTCAGCGCGGCGAGGTCGGGCAGCAGGCCCATCTGGATGCGGTAGGCCGCGGTCAGCTCGCCGGCGGCGCGCGCCGCCTGCTCGCGCAGCACGCGGCGCTGGCGGTCGGCTTCGGCGAGCGTGGCGGCGAGCAGCACCGCGAACGCGAACAGCACGCCCAGCACCGGCCAGGCGATGTCGAGCAGGATGCCGGCGCCAAGGAAGGCGCCGGTGCCGGCCGCCAGCAGCAGGGCGAGGGTGGCGAGCAGCGCGCCGATCGACACCGGCACGCGCCGCGTCGGCACGATCCACATCAGCAACAGCACCGCCGCGAGCAGCAATCCGGCCTCCAGCCATGGCGCCCAGGCCGGGCGCACCAGGAACTGGCCGTCGAACACCTGCTCGACCAGCTGGGCGTGGATCTCGAGCCCCGGCACGCGCTCGCCGAGCGGGGTGGCCTGGAAGTCGAGCAGGCCGAGGCCGGTGACGCCGATCAGGACCAGCTTGCTGCGCAGCAGCTCGGCGTCGGCCTTGCCGGCCAGCACGTCGGCGGCGGAGACGAAGCGCCCCGGGTCGTGCGGGCTATAGCGCACCCACATCGAGCCGTTCCCCTGCATCGGGATGCGGATATCCCCCGCCGCCACCTCGAGCAGGCCGCCGCGCAGCTCGCGCACGCTGAACGCCGGAGCGCCCGCCACGACGCGCCACATCTCCAGCGTCAGGGCGGGGGTCACGGTGCCGGCAACGTCGGCCATCAGCGGCACGCGGCGCACGACGCGGCCGGTGGCGTCCGAGCTGATCAGGCCGCGGCCGGCGGCGGCGCCGTCCAGCTCGTCCAGGTTGCCGAGCCAGCCGGCGAAGCGGCGCAGGTCGGGCTGCTCGCCCGACGCCCAGCGCACCGGCGCCGCGACCGGCGGGGTGAGGCGGCGCGGGTCGGGCGCCTCCAGGCCGGCGACCGACACCACCACGTTGCGGTCGCGCAGCGCCGCGGCGAGGCGCGAATCGTTGCTCGGCAGCGCGCGCAGCTGGCGCGAGGCCGACTCGGGCAGCTCGGGCATCAGCGTGGCCAGGGCGCGCGGCGAGAAGCGGTCGGGCTCCGACAGCAGCATGTCGAGGCCGATCGCCGCCGGCCGGGCGGCGGAGACCCGCGCGATCAGCTCGGCGATCTGCGTGCGCGGCCAGGGCCACTGGCCGCGCTCGGCCAGCGTGCGCTCGTCGATCTCGACGATCGTCGCCGGGGCGCTCCTGCGCTCGCGCGGGAAGACGCGCTGGTAGGCGTCGAACAGGGTCTCGCGCAGCGCGTCGACCGGCGGCGGCGGCACCAGGATCAGCGCGCCGAACAGGGCGAGCAGGGAGGCCGCGGCGAGGCGCGCGGGGCTCAGAGCTCGATCTCCAGGCCGTCGTAGGCGGCCACCACCTCGAGCGGGTCGCCGTCGCGGGTCAGCTCCTCCAGGCGCCGCGTCTCGTCCAGGATGCGCTCCACCGCGCGGTCGTCGTTCGCCGGCTCGTGGTGGTAGAGGGCGAGCTTCTTGGCGCCCGCCAGCTGGCACAGCTCGACGCCGATGACGTTGCTCGAATGGCCCCAGTCGGCCTTCACCGAGATGGCGTCGGCG
Organism: Burkholderiales bacterium; assembly: GCA_036376975.1. Classification (GTDB taxonomy): domain Bacteria; phylum Pseudomonadota; class Gammaproteobacteria; order Burkholderiales; family SG8-39; genus SCGC-AG-212-J23. The sequence goes on from DASUZH010000193.1 coordinate 2,329, forward strand.
AGCGAGTACATGGCGTCGAAGATCACCAGGTCGGCGTCGCGGAAGAAAAAGGCGTACTTCTCGCTCTCGCCGGCTTCCTCCAGCTTGTGCTCGGAGTCGGTGGTGTAGACCACCGCGCGCCCGTCGGCCTCGAAGCGGTAGCCGTACGAGTCGCCCGAATGCAGCTGCAGCATGGGCGTGACGCTCATG
>DASUZH010000194.1:0-3075 GCA_036376975.1 Burkholderiales bacterium
CGCGATGTCGTCGGGCAGGTAGAAGCGCGCCAGCTGCCCGCCGACGATCTCGTCCGCGCGGTAGCCGAGGATGCGCTCGGCGCCGGCGTTCCAGCTCGCCACCCGGCCGTCCGCGTCGAGCCCGAAGATGGCGTAGTCGACCACGCTCTCCACCATCAGGCGGAAGCGCCGCTCGCTCTCCAGCAGCATGCCTTCGGCGCGCCGGCGCGCGGCGAGCGTGGCGCGCTCGAGCTGGCGCAGCACCGCGCTCAGCATCAGCCCGGTGGTGACCATCGTGGCGACGAACAGCATCAGCAGCAGCAGCGATTCGTCGAGCGGATGGATGGCGAAGGGCCCCACGCCGCGCCGCACGGTGTACCACAGCGCGATCAGGCACACCGCCGCGACCGCGGTGGCGGTCTCGCGCTGGCCGAAGCGGAACGCGACCCACACGATGAGCGGCACGACCAGGAACGTGCGCCCGAGGTCGCCGGTGAATACGATCTGGCTGGCGCTCACCAGCAGCGCCGCGAGAACCAGCGCCTCGAGCACCTTGCGCGGGGTCCACGCCACCGTCCCCGGCACGCTCCAGGACAGCACCAGCGGGGCGGCCAGCAGCATCCCCGAGGCGTCCCCCTGCCACCAGGTCCACCAGTTGAGGAACAGCTCGCCGGGCGCCAGCTCGTGCCCCAGCGCGAGCGGCAGCAGCGCGAAAGTCGGCGCGATCGAGGCGCACAGCGCCGCCGCGCCGACGAACTGGACCACCTCCTTCGCGCTCTCGAAGCGGTACGGCACGCCGATCAGGCGCCGGATCAGCGCGGCGGCCGCGACCGCCTGCAGAGCGCTGCCGGTGGCGATGAGCGCCGGCACCAGTACCGAGGCCGCCACCGCGACGTTGGCGAGCAGCGAGCCGAGCCAGATGCCCGGCCAGGCGCGCGGGCCCAGCATGAGAAGCCCGGCGAGCGCGACGCCCGCGGCCGGCCAGATCGGGCTGGCGTAGCCGGGCGGGATGGCGAGCGGCAGCGTGAACCTGGCGGCCGCCCAGTACGCGGCGGCCAGCAAGCCGATCTGCGCCGCGTACAGAAGTGAGCGCGGCGCGGCGAGCATGAAACCTATCCTATCCCAAGCCCCGCGACAGGTCTGCCTGCAGGTCGGCGGCCGCTTCCAGGCCGACCGAGAGGCGCAGCAGCCCGTCGGTGATGCCGGCGGCCTTCCGCGCCTCGGGCGGGATGCGCCCGTGCGTGGTGCTGGCCGGATGCGTGATGGTGGTCTTCACGTCGCCGAGGTTGCCGGTGATCGAGATCAGCCTGGTCGAGTCGATAACCCGCCAGGCGGCGGCCTTGCCGCCCTTGACGTCGAACGAGACGATCGCGCCGCTGCCCTTCTGCTGGCGCTTGGCGAGCTCGTGCTGCGGATGCGACTTGAGACCGGGGTAGTAGACGCGCTCCACCGCCGGGTGGCCTTCGAGCCAGCGCGCCAGCTCGAGCGCCGCCGCCGACTGCGCGCGCACGCGCAGGTCGAGCGTTTCCAGCCCCTTCAGGAGCACCCAGGCGTTGAACGGCGACAGCGTCGGGCCGGCGGTGCGCAGGAACACGGTCATCGGATCGCCCACCAGGGCCTTCGAGCCGACCACCGCGCCGCCCATCACCCGCCCCTGCCCGTCGATGTACTTGGTCGCCGAATGCACCACGATGTCGGCGCCCAGCTCGAGCGGCCGCTGCAGCGCGGGGGTGCAGAAGACGTTGTCCACGGCAAGCAGCGCGCCCGCCTGCTTCGCGAGCTTCGACAGCTGCTCGAGGTCGGAGATCTCGGTGAGCGGATTCGACGGCGTCTCGAGGAACAGCAGGCGGGTATTGCGCCGGATCGCCTTCTGCCACTCCTCGATGCGCGTCGGCGAGACGTAGGTGGTCTCGACGCCGAAGCGACCAAGCAGCGTAGTGAAGAGCTGGATGGTGGCGCCGAACACGGCGTTGGAGCACACCACGTGGTCGCCGGCCTTCAGGTGCACCATGGCGGTGGCGAGGATCGCGGCCATGCCGGAGCCGGTGGCGACGCAGGTCTCGCCGCCCTCGAGCGCGGCCAGGCGCTCCTGGAACATGCCGACGGTGGGGTTGGTGTAGCGCGTGTACACCATGCCTTCGCCGCCGCCGAAGCGCTCGGCGGCCTGCGCCGCGTTGTCGAAGACGTAGCTCGAGGTGAGGAACAGCGCCTCGGCGTGCTCGTTGAACTGGCTGCGCACCTGACCGGCGCGCACGCCCTGGGTGGAAAGCTGGAGCTTGTGGTCCATAAAAAAACCCGATCCCTCGTTTTGCTAGCGGACCGGGTTCTCTCGGCACGCTTTAGCAGGATTTATTACGCGCCCGCAAGCTGTGGCTCAAATCGGCGCGACCAGCTGAAAGTATATCAGGCCGCCAACAGGTATGGAGCCGCAAGCTACGCGGCGAGATTCAGATCGAGTTGCGGCTGTTCTGAGTCGTCTTCCGAGTCGCGCTTGGCGTCCCGGTGGATCTCGATGGAGCGCAGGTAGTCGGTGGTGACGTCCCCGGTGACATAGACCCCGTCGAAGCAGGAGGTCTCGAAATTGGTCAGCCTGGGGTTGGCCTGCCGCACCGCGTCCTTCAGCGCCTCCAGGTCCTGGTAGATCAGCGCGTCGGCGCCCAGCTCCCGGCACACTTCCTCCTCGCTGCGGTGGGCCGCGATCAGCTCGGCGCGCGTCGGCATGTCGATGCCGTAGACGTTCGGGAAGCGCACCGGCGGCGCGGCGGAGGCGAAGAACACCTTGCGCGCGCCCGCCTCGCGCGCCATCTGCACGATCTCGCGGCTGGTGGTGCCTCTGACGATCGAGTCGTCCACCAGCAGCACGTTCTTGCCGGCGAACTCCATCGCCATCGGGTTGAGCTTCTGGCGCACCGAGCGCGAGCGCACCGCCTGGCCGGGCATGATGAAGGTGCGGCCGATGTAGCGGTTCTTCACGAAGCCCTCGCGGTAGGGCACGCCGAGGCCGGCGGCGAGCTGCAGCGCCGAGGGCCGGCTCGAGTCGGGGATCGGGATCACCACGTCGACCTGCAGGTCGCGGTGCTGGCGGCGGATCTTCTC
>DASUZH010000195.1:0-4111 GCA_036376975.1 Burkholderiales bacterium
GCTCAGCGCGTCCCACGCCGAGCGATAGGACACGCCGGCCTTCTGCGCCGCCTCGCGCAGCGAGCCCGACTGCGCCAGCTCGGCGAGCAGCCGCAGCAGCACGCGGCCGCGCTCGCGCGGCAAGCCGCGGCCGGCCAGCCACGCGTGGTCGAAGTCGACGTTGAATCCGGTATGCATGCCGGTGCCTATTTAAGAGCATGGCATGTGCCGTGTAAAGTCACCCGTTGGGGGAAGATATGCAGATACGTGCATAATGCTGGAGGGCGTCTTCGCGGATCCGCGGCTGTGGCAGATCGTCGCGCTGAGCCTGGCGGTGAGCCTGTCGGCGGTAGCGCTGGCGACGCTGATCGCAATGCCGCTCGGCGCGGCGATCGCCGTCGCGCGCTTTCCCGGCCGGCAGGCCCTGATCGTGGTGCTGAACGCGCTGATGGGGCTGCCGCCGGTGGTGGTCGGCCTGTTCATCTACCTGTTGCTGTCGCGCGCCGGCCCGCTGGGCGAGCTCGGGCTGCTGTTCACGCCCGCCGCGATGGTGATCGCGCAAACCGTCCTGGTGCTGCCGATCATCGCCGCGCTTACCCGGCAATCGGTGGAGGACGCCTGGCAGGAGTACCGCGAGCAGCTGCGCTCGTTGGGCGTCGACGGCTGGCGCGCGGCGCTCACGGTGCTGTGGGACATCCGCTTTTCGCTCCTTACGGCGGTGCTGGCCGGGCTGGGACGCGCCAGCGCCGAGGTCGGCGCGGTGATGATCGTGGGCGGCAACATCGACGGCGTGACGCGGGTGATGACCACCACCATCGCGCTGGAGACCTCGAAGGGCGACCTGCCGCTCGCGCTCGGCCTGGGCATGGTGCTGATTGCCGTGGTGCTCGCCCTCAATGCCGCCGCGCACCTGGTCAAGGAAGCGGCGCAGCGGAGGCACGGATGATCCTGCCGCTGCGGGTCGCAGGGCTGAGCTTCGCCGCGGGCGGCCGCGCCATCATCGACCGCGTGTCGATCGACATCGAGGCCGGGCCGAGCACCATCATCCTCGGCGCGAACGGCGCCGGAAAGAGCGTCCTCATGCGGCTGATGCACGGCCTGCTGCAGCCCACGGCGGGGCGCGTGGAGTGGAGCGCGCCGGCGGTGCGCCGGCAGCAGGCGATGGTATTCCAGCGCCCGGTGATGCTGCGCCGCTCGGCCCTGGCGAACGTCATCTACGCGCTCGAGGCCGCCGGCCTGCGCGGGACCGGGACCGAGCGGGCGGCGATGCAGGCGCTCGACGAGGTGGGGCTGGCGCATGTGGCGCAGCGGCCGGCGCGGGTACTGTCGGGCGGCGAGCAGCAGCGGCTCGCGCTGGCGCGCGCGTGGGCGCTGCACCCCGAAGTGCTGTTCCTCGACGAGCCCACGGCCAACCTCGACCCGGGCGCAACGCGCGAGATCGAGACCGTCATCAAGGCGTTCGACGCGGCGGGCACCAAGATCGTGATGTCCACGCACAGCCTCGGCCAGGCGCGCCGCCTGGGCGACGAGGTGATCTTCCTGCACCAGGGCCGCGTCGCCGAGCGCGCGCCGGTCGAGCGTTTCTTCCCGCAGCCGGCTTCGGCCGAGGCCGCCGCATTCGTCAAAGGAGAGCTTCCATGGGCATGATCCGGGCATTTCTCGCGGCACTGCTTTGCGTATCGTTCGCCGCCAATGCGCAGCAGCGCTTCATCACCGTCGCGTCCACCACCTCGACCGAGCAGTCCGGCCTGTTCAAGCATCTGCTGCCGGCCTTCGAGAGCAAGACCGGCATCCAGGTGAGGGTCGTCGCGCTAGGCACCGGCCAGGCGCTCGACATGGGCCGGCGCGGCGACGCCGACGTGGTGTTCGTGCACGCCCGACCGCTCGAGGAAAAATTCGTCGCCGACGGCTACGGCGTCCAGCGCCAGGGCGTGATGTACAACGACTTCATTCTGGTCGGCCCGAAGTCTGATCCGGCGAAAGTCGCCGGCAGCAAGGAGATCCTGGAAGCTTTCACGAAGATACGCAGCGCGCGGGCGCCCTTTGCTTCGCGCGGCGACAAGAGCGGCACGCACTTCGCGGAGGTCGAGCTGTGGAAGGCGGCCGGCGTCGACATCGCCAGGGACAAGGGCCCGTGGTACCGCGAAACCGGCTCGGGCATGGGGCCGACGCTCAACACCGCCTCGGGCATGAACGCCTATGCGCTCACCGACCGCGGCACCTGGCTCTCGTTCAAGAATCGCGGCGAGCTGGTGGTCGCGGTGGAAGGCGACCGGCGCCTCTTCAACCAGTACGGGGTGATCCTGGTCAACCCGGCGAAGCATCCGCACGTGAAGAAGGAAATGGGCCGGGCTTTCATCGACTGGCTGCTGTCGCGCGAAGGGCAGGACGCGATCGCCGCCTACAAGATCGGCGGCGAGCAGCTTTTCTTCCCGAACGCGGGGGAATAGGACCGATGCTGTAATGTTTGCGCTTCGGACCCGACTATTCCGCCATGCTGATCCGCAACAACCGCTTTCCGCTGCCGCATGCCTCGGAGATCACGCCGCAGGCCGTCTACCAGCAGCGCCGTGAATTCCTCAAGCTGATGGCGGCCGGCGCCGCGGGCGCAAGCCTCGCGGCGTGGGCCGGCCGCAGCGCGCGCGCCCAGGTGCAAGGCAAGCTGGCGAAGCTGCCGGGGGCGAAGAGCGCGGTGCCTGGCGCCGTCGCCGCCGACAAGGTCACGTCCTACAAGGACATCACCACCTACAACAATTTCTACGAGTTCGGCACCGAGAAGGACGATCCGGTCGCTACCGCGCACCGGCTGGTGACCCGGCCCTGGACCGTGTCGGTCGAGGGCGAGGTGCGCAAGCCCAAGCGCTACGACATCGAGGAGCTGCTCAAGCTCGCGCCGATGGAGGAGCGGATCTACCGGATGCGCTGCGTCGAGGGCTGGTCGATGGTGATCCCGTGGGTCGGCTTCTCGCTCGCCGAGCTGATCAAGCGCGTCGAGCCGACCGGCAACGCGAAGTTCGTCGAGTTCACCACCCTCGCCGACCCGAAGCAGATGCCCGGCCTGCGCTCGCCGGTGCTCGACTGGCCGTACCTCGAGGCGCTGCGCATGGACGAGGCAAGCCACCCGCTCACGCTGCTCTGCTTCGGCCTGTACGGCGAAGTGCTGCCGAACCAGAACGGCGCGCCTGTGCGCCTGGTGGTGCCGTGGAAATACGGCTTCAAGAGCGCCAAGTCGCTGGTAAAGATCCGCTTCACCGCCGCGCAGCCGAAGACCGCCTGGGAGCGCGCCGCGCCGCAGGAGTACGGCTTCTACTCCAACGTCAACCCGAAGGTCGACCATCCGCGCTGGAGCCAGGCCACCGAGCGGCGCATCGGCGCCGACGGCCTGTTCCAGGCCAAGCGCCCGACGCAGATGTTCAACGGCTATGAGCAGCAGGTAGGGCAGCTCTATGCCGGCCTGGACCTGAAGAAGTTCTACTGAGTGGCGAAGTGGAGGAAGCCGGCCGTCTTCGCGGCCTCGCTGCTGCCGTTCGCCTACCTGGTGTGGGCGACGTTCAACAACGCGCTCGGCCCCAACCCGGCGGAGTACCTGACCCGGGCGACCGGAGACTGGACGCTGCGTTTCCTGTGCTTGACGCTCGCGGTCACCCCGCTGCGCGTGATCACCGGCCTCAACTGGCTGCTGCGCTACCGGCGCATGCTCGGCCTCTTCACCTTCTTCTATGGCGTGCAGCACGTGTGCTGCTACGCCGGCTTCGACATGGGCTTCGACTTCGGCGAGATCGTCCGCGACATCCCGAAGCGGCCGTTCGTCCTCGCCGGGTTCACTGCACTGGTGCTGATGACTCCGCTCGCCGCGACCTCGTTCAATGCCGCGATCCGCTGGCTCGGCGCGGCGCGCTGGCAGGCGCTGCATCGACTGGTGTACGCGGTGGCGGTCGCCGCGCTGCTGCACTTCTTCTGGATGCGCTCGGCCAAGAACAACTACGCGGAACCGATCGTCTACCTGGCGATCATCGCGGCGCTGCTCGGCTGGCGGGTGTGGCGGCGCGTGCGCGCCGCTCAGGCGTAGCCGACGCTGTGGCGGTCGATCGCGACTGACTTGACGAGCGCGTAGACCTGCTTGCCCGGCGCG
>DASUZH010000196.1:0-2488 GCA_036376975.1 Burkholderiales bacterium
GACGAGCTTCGACGCCCTGATCATCGGCACCGGCCAGGCCGGGCCGGCGCTGGCCGCGCGGCTGTCGGGCGCGGGGATGAAGGTCGCCGTGGTGGAGCGGCACAAGTTCGGCGGCACCTGCGTCAACGACGGCTGCACCCCCACCAAGGCGCTCGTCGCCAGCGCCTACGCCGCCCACCTCGCCCGCCGCTCGGGCGACTACGGCGTCAGCTCCGGCAAGGTCAGCGTCTCCATGAAGCGCGTCAAGGCGCGCAAGGACGCCGTCGTCGCCAGGTCCAACAAGGGCGTGCGCGACTGGATGCACGGCCTGGAGAACGGCAAGGTGTTCCACGGCCACGCCCGTTTTGTTGATGAGAAAACTTTGAAAGTGGGGCACGAAGAGCTGACCGCCGAGCGCATCTTCCTCAACGTCGGCGGCCGCCCCCTCGTCCCCAAGATGCCCGGCCTCGACAAGGTCGAGCACCTCACCAACGAGTCGATCATGGACGTCGACTTCCTCCCGCCGCACCTGCTGGTGGTGGGCGGCAGCTACGTCGGCCTCGAGTTCGCGCAGATGTACCGGCGCTTCGGCAGCCGCGTCACCGTGGTCGAGATGGGCTCGCGCCTCATCGCGCGCGAGGACGAGGACGTCTCGCGGTGCGTGCAGGAGATCCTCGAAGCCGAGGGCGTCGACGTGCGCCTCAACGCCGAATGCCTCAGCGCGCGCAAGGCCGGCCGCCAGATCTCGCTCGGCGTCGACTGCAAGGAAGACGAGCGCCCCGCCCGCGGCACCCACCTCCTCCTCGCGGTCGGCCGCGTCCCCAACACCGACGACCTCGGCCTGGAGGCTGCCGGCATCAAGACCGACAAGCGCGGCTACATCGAGGTCGACGAAGGCCTGCGCACCACCAACCCGCGCGTCTGGGCGCTCGGCGACTGCAACGGCAAGGGCGCCTTCACCCACACCAGCTACAACGACTACGAGATCGTCGCCGACAACCTGCTCGCCAACGCCGGCCGCAAGCACACCGACCGCATCCCCGTCTACGCGCTCTACACCGACCCGCCGCTCGGCCGCGTCGGCATGAACGAGGCCGAGATCCACAAAGCCGGCATCAAGGCCCTGGTCGGCAAGCGCCCCATGACCCGCGTGGCGCGCGCCACCGAGAAGGGCGAGACCCAAGGGTTCCTGAAGATCTACGTCGAGGATTCGAGCAAGCGCATCCTCGGCGCGTCGCTGCTGGGAACGGGATGCGACGAGGCCGTGCATTCGCTGCTCGACGCGATCTACGCGCGCACCCCCGTCACCGAGTTCCAGCGCCGCATGCGCATCCATCCGACGGTGAGCGAGCTCCTCCCGACCGTGCTGGAAGACCTCAAGCCCCTTTAATTGGGGACAGACCCCATTTTTATCATTTGGTGCGAGCCAGCCGCGCCAGCTCCACGCCCTCGACGATCTTCACCCGGTTCTCCGCCGCAAAGGTGCGCGCCAGCGCGGTGACCTCGCCCCCGGCGACGTAGATCAGCTCGTCCGCGTCCTTGCCGGCCGCATGCAGCTCCCTGAGCGGCTCGGGGCCGGTGCTCTTCGCCTTCAGGCGCCGGCAGGCGACCAGCGTGGTGCGGCCGTTGCGCCGCAGCTCGAGGTCGAACGCCCCGCCGCGCGGCCGGCTCACCTCGTAGCCCTCGCGCCGCCAGCCCGCCTCCAGCGCCGCGACGACCTCGTCCCGCGGCAGCGCGGCGAGCCGCTCCAGCGCCGCGGCGACCTTCGCGGCGCTCGGCGTGCGCAGCTGCTTCCAGGCGGCCCAGCCCGCGATCACCGCGAAGGGCGACGCGGCGAACACCGCCAGCTCGATGGGCATGAACAGCCGCGTGAGGCCGAAGATGCCCGCCGTGAGCAGCGCGCTGATCCACCACGGCGAGCGCATGAGGATCGCAAACAGCGAATTTTCGTGCAGCTTGAGCTTCATGGGCGAAGCGCGATTGTAAGATGCGCCTCCCGATGTCGCTCGTCACCCTCCTCGACGCCGAGCTTGCCTACGGCGAGCTGCCGCTCCTCGACCGCGCCGCCTTCTCGATGGAGGCCGGCGAGCGCATCGGCCTGATCGGCCGCAACGGCACCGGCAAGTCCTCGCTCCTCGCCGCGATCGCCGGCCGGGTGGCGCTCGACGAAGGCGAGGTGCGCCTGCCGGACGGAACGCGCGTGGTGCTGGTGGAGCAGGAGCCCGCGGTTGTCGATTCGGATTCGCTGAAGAAACACAAGCTCGAAGAGTTCCTCCACCGCTTCAACCTCGACCCCGATCGCGCGCCGGACACCATGTCCGGCGGCGAGCGGAAGCGGGCGGCGCTGGCGAGGGCGTTCGCGCTGGAACCCGACCTGCTGCTGCTCGACGAGCCGACCAACCACCTCGACATCGACGGCATCCTGGTGCTGGAGAACCTGCTGCTGAAGCAGACCGGCATCATCATCACCCACGACCGCGCCTTCCTCGACCGCGTCGCCACGCGCATC
>DASUZH010000197.1:0-2286 GCA_036376975.1 Burkholderiales bacterium
CACGCCGTGATAGTGGCCGAGGTGCAGGCCGCCGGTCGGCCGCATGCCGGAAAGAACGCGCGTTTCGTACATTTCTTGTTATCTGCCTACGACGGTGCGCAGCACGTTGTCGATCAGGATGCCGAGGGGCGCGAACACCCCTCCCATGTACCTGCCATCATAGAGCCAGGCGTCGAGCAGGCTCGCCGCGATGAACGCGAGCAAGACGTAGCCTCCCCAGCGCTCGGTGCGCGCGTACTCGCGCGCCAGCGGCCGCGGCAGCAGCCCGACCAGGATGCGGCCGCCGTCGAGCGGCAGGATCGGCAGCAGGTTGATCGCCATTATCACCACGTTGACCACGATCCCGGCGATCGCCATCTTGAAGAAGAACTCGCTGGCCGAGCCGCGCGGCAGCTCCACCACCGCCTTCAGCAGCAGCGCCCATGCCGTCGCCATGGCCAGGTTGACCGCCGGGCCGGCGGCGGCCACCCACGCCATGTGCTGCTTCGGCCGGCGCAGCGCCGAGTAGTTGACCGGCACCGGCTTTGCCCAGCCGAAGGCGAACTTGCCGCCGGAAAGCGCGATCAGCAGCAGCGGCACGATGATCGTGCCGTTGAGGTCGACATGGCGCAGCGGATTGAGGCTGATGCGCCCCTCCGCGTGCGCGGTCATGTCGCCGAAGTGACGCGCGACGTAGCCGTGCGCCGCCTCGTGCAGCGTGATCGCGAACAGCACCGGGAGGGCGTAGATGGCGACCGTCTGAACCAGGGAGTTGACGTCCATCTTGGTGCGGCGATTTTATCAGACGCTCTCCACGGAGAACGGCGCGAGCGAGCCCTTGCCGGCGCGCACCACGCTCGGCGTCGCGCCGGTCAGATCGATCACCGTGCTCGGCTCGACGCCGCAGGAGCCCGCGTCCACCACCAGGTCGACGGCGTGCTCGAGCGCCTCGCGGATGCGCGCCGGATCCGACGGCGGCTGCGGATCGCCCGGCAGCAGCAGCGTCGCCGAGAGCATCGGCTCGCCCAGCTCGGCGAGCAGCGCGTGCGCCACCGGATGCCCCGGCACGCGCACGCCGATGGTCTTGCGGCGCGGATGCGCCAGGCGCCGCGGCACCTCGCGCGTCGCGCGCAGGATGAAGGTGTAGCTGCCGGGCGTGGCGCGCTTCATCAGGTTGAACTGCGCGTCGTCGACGATCGCGTACGCCGCGATCTCCGACAGGTCGCGGCACATCAGGGTGAGGTTGTGGCGCGCGTCCATGCCGCGCACCTTGCGCAGGCGCTGCACTGCGCGCGCGTCGTCGAGGTGGCAGCCCAGCGCGTAGCAGGAATCGGTCGGATAGGCGATCAGGCCGCCGCCGCGCACGATCTCCGCCGCGCGGCGGACCAGGCGCGCCTGCGGATGCGTGGGATGGATGGAGAAGAACTGCGCCACTACAGAAAGTCCTCGATCAGCCGCGCCACCGACTCGGGCTGGTCATGGTGAAGCATGTGGCCGGCGTCTTTCACCGTGACGTACTTGAGGTCGCGAAACGCCGCGCGCCGCTCGGCATGCTGGGCGGCATCCAGGCCGATCCGTCCCAAGGTATCGGACTCCGCCGCGTCGACCCACAGCACCGGAGCCGCGACCTGCTGCCAGCAGGCGCGCACCTCCTCGACGCGATAGAGGACCGGATTGACGATCTTGTGCGCCGGATCGCCGCGCAGCACCACGCCGCCGCCCTCCTCGCGGCCCCAGTGGCGCGCGAGGAATTCCGCCTTCTCCCGCGATAGCCGCTTGTTGCCTTGCTGCAGCCGGTCGGCCAGCGCGCCGAAGCTCGCGTACGGCCGCAGCTTCGAAGGCTCGCGCAGCTCGTCCAGCCAGCGCGCGTAGCGCTTCGGCGCCTGCTCCGGGCGCGTAGCCTGCATGCCGAAGCCTTCGAGGTTGACCAGCTTCGCCACGCGCGACGGGCGCACGCCGGCATAGAGCGCCGCCACGTTTCCACCAAGGCTATGGCCCACCAGACTGACGGGATTTGCTTCTATTGCTTCTAGAAGAGAATCAAGATCGGCGATGTAGTCCGGGAACCAGTAGCAGTCCGCCTTGCCCCAGTCGGTCAGGCCGTAGCCGCGCCAGTCCGGTGCGTAGACTTCCCACTCCCTGCGCAGCGCGTCGACCAGGAACTGGAAGGAGGCGGAAACGTCCATCCAGCCGTGCAGCAGGACCATCTTCGGCGCGCCTGCGCGCGCCCACCTGCGCACGTGGTAGCGCAGCCCGCGGACGTCGAGGAACAGGGATTCGCTGTTACGCAAGGAAATCAAACGCCAC
>DASUZH010000198.1:0-5789 GCA_036376975.1 Burkholderiales bacterium
CATCGCCTCCTGGTCGCCGGCTTCCTTGGCTTTCATCTGCTCCTGGAAGCGCGCGGCCTGGTCCTCGGGATCGTTCAGCTCGGAGAAGCCGTTGGCGATCTCCTTCGCGTCGATGAACAGCTCGAAGCGGTCGGTGAGCTCAGGATCGGCGTCGCGCCGCCGCGCGAGCGGCGAGACTTCGGCCGGGAAGTCGGTGATGAAGGTCGGCTGGATCAGGTGCTTCTCTGCTACGGCCTCGAACAGCATCAGCTGCAATGCGCCCCAGCCTTGCTCCTTCTTGTGTTCGACCTTCATCTCGTTCAGTTTCTTCGAAAGGAACGCGCGGTCGCGCAGGTCGCCGGCGATGCCCTGCTTGCGAATCGCCTCGGGAATGGGCAGGCGGGCGAACGGCTTTCCTATTTCAATCTTCGTACCCTGGTAAACAACTTCCGGGATGCCGGCGGCGGCGCGGATCAGCCGCTCGGTGAGGTCCATCATGTAGGTCCAGTCCTCGTACGCGCAGTACCACTCGAGCATGGTGAACTCGGGGTTGTGGCGCGTGGAGATGCCTTCGTTCCTGAAGTTGCGGTTGATCTCGAACACGCGCTCCACGCCGCCCACCACCAGCCGCTTCAGGTAGAGCTCCGGCGCGATGCGCAGGAACAGCTCCATGTCGAGGGCGTTGTGGTGCGTCTTGAACGGCCGCGCCGCCGCGCCGCCGGGGATCGGCTGCATCATCGGCGTTTCGACTTCCAGATAATTCTCTTTCAACAACAGATCCCTGATCGAGTGGATGACGCGAGAGCGAACCTCGAACACCTTGCGCGATTCGGGATTGACCAGCAGGTCGACGTAGCGCTGGCGGTAGCGCATCTCGTGGTCGCTGAGGCCGTGGAACTTCTCGGGCAGCGGCCGCAGGGCTTTCGCCAGCAGGTGGATCTTCGTGGCGTGGACGGTGAGCTCGCCCTTCATGGTCTTGAACAGGTGGCCCTCGATGCCGAGCATGTCGCCCAGGTCCCAGTGCTTGAAGTCCTCGTAGCCCGCGACGTCCTGCGTGATGTAGGCCTGGATGCGGCCGGAGCCGTCCTGCAGGGTGGCGAAGCTCGCCTTGCCCATGACGCGCTTGAGCATCATGCGGCCGGCGACCACGGCGGAGGGCTTCTCCTTTTCGAGTTGCTCCTTGCTTTTCTCGCCGTGAGTCTTCGCAAGCTCGGCAGCGAAATCCTTGCGGCGGAAGCCGTTGGGGTAGGCGTTGCCCTTCGCCCGCAGGGCTTTCAGCTTTTCGCGCCGCTCTTCGATCAGCTTGTTGTCTTCGTTTTCCACCCTAGACTCCCTGCTTCAGGCTCGCTTCGATGTAGTCGTCGAGGTCGCCGTCGAGCACGCGCTGCGTGTCGCCCTTCTCGACGCCGGTCCTCAGGTCCTTGATGCGCGACTGGTCGAGGACGTAGGAGCGGATCTGGTGGCCCCATTCGATGTCGGTCTTCGCCGCCGCCAGCTTGTCGACCTCGGCATTGCGCTTCCTCAGCTCGAGTTCGTAGAGCCGCGACTTCAGCATCGCCATGCACTCGGCGCGGTTGCGGTGCTGCGAGCGGTCGTTCTGGCTCTGCACCACGATGCCGGTCGGGATGTGGGTGATGCGCACCGCCGACTCGGTCTTGTTGACGTGCTGCCCGCCGGCGCCCGAGGCGCGGTAGACGTCGACACGCAGGTCGGCGGGGTTGATGTCGACCTCGATCGACTCGTCGACCTCGGGGTAGACGAAGACGTTGGCGAACGAGGTGTGGCGCCGCGCGTTCGAGTCGAACGGAGACTTGCGCACCAGCCGGTGCACGCCGTTCTCGGTGCGCAGGCTGCCGTAGGCGTAGTCGCCGGTGATCTTCAGCGTCGCGTTCTTGATGCCGGCCACCTCGCCGTCGGACTGCTCGAGGATCTCGGCGCGGAAGCCCTTCTTGTCGCAGTACTTGAGGTACATGCGCTGCAGCATCGAAGCCCAGTCCTGCGCCTCGGTGCCGCCGGCGCCGGCCTGGATGTCCATGAAGCAGCTGTTCGGGTCGAGCGGGTTGGAGAACATGCGGCGGAACTCCAGCGCCGCCACGTCCTTCTCCACCTTCTCGATGTCGAGGGAAACGCCCGACAGGGTGGCGTCGTCGGATTCCGCCCGCGCCATCTCGAACAGCTCGCGCGAGTCCTTCAGCCCGCTGGCGATGCCGGTCAGCGTGCCTACGGTCGAATCGAGGGCCTTCTTCTCCCGGCCGAGCTCCTGCGCGCGCTTCTGGTCGCCCCACACGCCGGGGTCGGCGAGGAGCTTCTCTACGTCGGACAGCCGTTGCTGCTTGCCGGGGAGGTCAAAGATACCTCCGCAGCTCTTCCGAACGCTTCTCGAGATCGGTGAGCGAGGAGGCGATTTGGTTGATGCGCTCTGCTTCCATGCCGCGATTATCGCATGGCGACGCGGCTCTCCCAGAAGCGCAGCTCGCGATGGAAGCTCGCCTCGGCTTCGATCCGCTCGAGCGGCGCCACCAGGCCGCCGCTCGAGACGTAGGCGGCCTTGAGGCCCTCGCGCACGCCGGCGAGATAGAAGAACACCTGGCCGTCGAAGCGCTGCACCATGAATAGCAGGAACTCGCGCCGCTCGTCGCCGGACACCTGCGCGACGCGCAGCGCCTCGTCGTCGCGAAAGCCGCGCTGCTTCGCCGCCAGCATCTCTTCGGTGGCGAGGCGCGGGATGCCGACCGTGTCGGCGACGTCGGCGCCGAGCCAGCCCTCGCGCCCGTCGCGCTGCAGCCAGCCGGCGATCGAGCCGAGGATGGAGGATTCGGCGGGCTCGGTCTGGCCGGAGAAGAAGGCCGCGGAGACCGGAGCGGAAACCAGCACCGAAACGACTAGAAGCAGGCTGAGAAAGACTGCGCGAGCGCCCCCCATTAGGCCCCCCTTTCTTGACCCCAGTGTACGCCGGCTAGACTTTCTTCGCCGTGTACTCTTCCGCGATCTTGTCGTCGAAGAACGAGGTGGGGTTGGGCGCTGCCATGAAGCGGCGGTAAACCTCTGGATACACGCCGGTGTACTGGTAAATCTGGCCGTTAGACATTTCGACTTCCAGCGTGCGCGTGCCCTCGTCGTAGCCGACCGAGCGCAGCTTTGAAGAATTTACACGCTTGCGCTGCATGAAGATGTCGCCCCCGCGAAAGCGGGGGTCCATGGATTCCCGCTTTCGCGGGAATGACGGAATGCTCGCATTCCGTCAGCTACCGAGCGTGGCGCTCCAGGGCGTCTTGCCGTCGAACGTGCCCTCGATGGCGTTGCCCTTGATGAGGCCGCTGTACTCGCCTTTGCGGCCGGCGACCTTGAAGGTCAGACGGTCGCCGCGCAGCTTGACGTCCTCGAGCGGGATGTCCTTGCCGTCGAGCCGCAGGCTGCCGGAGACGCGCGTGAGCTGCTGGCGCAGCGAGAGCGTCGCCGGCGTCTTGCTGATCGCCGGCGGCATCTGGGCGTTCCACTTGCCGGCCACCTTCGCCGGCACGACGTAGAGGTAGATCAGCGTGGTGGTGACGCCGCTGATCAGCACTTTGTCCTCCAGGTCCATCTGCACGTACTTCTCGGGAATCCAGCCGGTGAGCGGGTAGTCGTGCGAGACGATGCGCGTGCCGGGCTTCAGCTCGGCGAGGAACTTGTCCTTCAGCAGGTTCACCGTGTCCGGCAGCAGGTACATGGTGATGACCGTGGCCTGCGAGAGGTCGGTCTTGAACAGGTCCTGCTTCATGAACTTCACGCGGTCGGCGAGGCCCTCGCGCTTCGCCGCCTCGTTGGACTTGGTCACCAGCTCGTCCTTGATCTCGACGCCGAAGCCGCGCGCGCCGAACACCTTGGCGGCGGTGAGCACGATGCGGCCGTCGCCCGAGCCGAGGTCGATCACGAAGTCGGAGGCACTGACGTCGGCGTGGCGCAGCATGTCGGAGACCACGCTTTCGGGCGAGGGCACGTACGGCCCCGCGTCCTTGACCGGCTTTACGTCCTGGCTTCTTGAATGAAACGAAAAACCCAGGAGAACCGAAAACACCAGGACGCGAATCATTCGAAGTACTCCACGTTGAGCTGCACCGTCTTCATGCCGTTGAACTCGTTGACGCCGAGGCGGTAGGCGGCGCGCACCTGGGAGGGGAGCGGCTCGAGCGCGCCGAAGCGCATCGCCTCGATCCTGCGGCCGTCCTTGGCCAGCACCAGCTTGAGGTGCTTCTCGCCCACCACCCTCTGGCTTTCGACGGCGAATGTATCGCAGAAGAGGGGCTGCGGAAAGCCCTGGCCCCAGATCTGCGCCTCGAGCAGCTGCGCCACCTGCAGCGTGCGGTGCGCCGGCTCGAGCGCGCCGTCGGTCTCCACCGTGCGCAGGCGCGCTTCGGCGGGCAGCATTTCCTCCAGCGCGCGCTCGAACGCATCGGCGAAGCGGGAATATTCGCGCTCGGCGATTGTGAGGCCGGCCGCCATGGCGTGGCCGCCGAAGCGCACGATCAGGCCCGGCGCGCGCTTCGACACCAGGTCCAGGCAGTCGCGCAGGTGCAGCCCGGCGATCGAGCGTCCCGACCCCTTGAGCAGCCCGCCGCCCGCGGCGCGGGCGAAGCAGATCACCGGCTGGTGCAGGCGGTCCTTCAGCCGGGCGGCCAGAATTCCGACCACGCCCTCATGCCAGTCGGGATCGAAGAAGCTGCTCTGCTCTTTCCCGGTGAGGCTTTTCAGCAGCGAAAGAGCCTGATCCAGCATGTCGGTCTCGATCTTCTTGCGCTCGCGGTTGAGCTTGTCGAGCTGCTGCGCGCAGTTCATCGCGCGCGCCTCGTCGTCGGCGAGCAGGCACTCGATGCCGAGGCTCATGTCGGCGAGCCGCCCGGCGGCGTTGAGCCGCGGGCCGGCGATGAAGCCGAGGTCGAAGCTCGAGGCCTCGGCGGGATTGCGGCCCGCCGCGCGCAGCAGCGCCGCGATGCCGGGCTGGCCGCGGCCGGAGCGCAGGCGCTTCAGGCCCTGGGCGACGAGCGTGCGGTTGTTCGCGTCGAGCGGCACCACGTCGGCGACGGTTCCCAACGCTACCAGGTCAGTCAGGGTACCCATGTTGACTTCGCGCGGCAGCGCATTCCTCCGCCGCAGCTCTGCCCGCAAAGCAACCATCACATAGAACATTACGCCCACTCCCGCCAGGGCCTTGGATGGGAAAGCGCAGCCCGGCTGATTGGGATTGACGATGCAGCTCGCCGCGGGCAGCGAGTCGCCGGGCAGGTGGTGGTCGGTGATCAGAGTGCCGATGCCGAGCGCCGAGGCGCGCGCCACGCCTTCGACGCTGGCGATGCCGTTGTCGACGGTGATCAGCAGGTCGGGTTTCTTCTGCGCGGCGAGGTCGACCAGCTCGGGCGACAGGCCGTAGCCGAGCTTGAATCGGTCGGGCACCAGGTAGTCGACGGAGGCGCCCGAGTTTCCCATCATGGTGCGCAGCGCCCGCAGGCCGACGGCGCAGGCGGTGGCGCCGTCCGCATCGTAGTCGGCGACGATCAGCAGCCGTTTCTTCGCCGCGATGGCGTCGGCCAGCAGGGTTGCCGCCCGGGCGGCGTTGGTCAGGGTGTCGGGCGGATGAAGGTTCGCCGGATCGTGCGCCAGCTCGTCGATCCTTCTGATGCGCCGGCCGGCGTAGACGCGCGCCAGCACGGGGTGCACGCCGCCCGCGACCAGCGCGTCGCGATCGGCGCTCGACCAGGCGCGCTCGACGATTTTCATGCGCGCATCATGCGTAGTGCCTGAGCGGACGCGGCCGGCGCCACAAGCGCCGCAGG
>DASUZH010000199.1:0-5450 GCA_036376975.1 Burkholderiales bacterium
TCATCCTGGAAGACGTCATCAAGCTGATCTGGGGCGTCAATCCCTACTTCATAGCTGAACCCTACGCCCTGCTCGGCAGCTTCCAGGTCGCCGGCATGGCCTACCCGACCTACAACCTGATCCTGGTCGCCCTCGCCGTGCTGTTCGGCGGCGGCCTCGCCTGGTTCCTCAGCCGCACCAGAGTAGGGAAATTGCTGCGCGCGGTGATCCATGACCCGGAGGTAAGCCGGGCGCTGGGGGTGAACGTGGGCCGCTACTACCTCGTCACCTTCACCATCGGCTCGCTGCTTGCCGCCCTCGCCGGCTCGTTTACCGCGCCGACCGTGTCGGTGGTACCGGGCCTCGGCGTGGAAATCATCGTGCTCTCCTTCGCGGTAGTGGTAATCGGCGGCCTCGGCAGCCTGCCCGGCGCGGCGCTCGGCGCGGTGATCGTCGGCCTGGTGCGCTCGATGTCGGTGCACTACATGCCGCAGGTGGAGCTGTTCGTCATCTTCTTCGTCATGGCGGTGGTGCTCGCGGTGCGGCCGCGCGGCCTGTTCAGCCTCGACGAGCCGCGCAAGATATGAGGCTTATCGGGATCGTTCTATTAATCATCCTCACGGCTGGAGTACTCCTGCCGCAGTGGGCGATGTTCATCGTCACCATCGCGCTGGCCAACGGACTGGTCGCGCTCGGCCTCATGCTCCTGCTGCGCGCGGGCCTCGTCTCGTTCGGTCAGGCGCTGTACTTCTGCCTCGGCGCCTACACCGCCGGCGCGCTGGGACGCTTCTTCGGGCTGAGCGACGTGGTGGTCTACATGCTGGCCGGCGGCGCGGTGGCCGCGGCGTTCGCGTTCGTGCTCGGCTTCCTGCTGGCGCGCTACCGCGGCATCTTCTTCGGCCTGCTGAGCCTCGCGCTGTCGATGATCCTGTACGGGCTGCTGGTGAAGAGCGAGGCGCTCGGCTCGACCGACGGCTTCAACATCCTGCCGAGCACGCTCGCCGGCAAGCGCCCGTCCCCCGAATGGGTCCGCTACTCGGTCATGGCCGCTGCGGCCGTGATCGCCTTCGCCGCCGCCGCGCTCGTGCACCGCTACCTGCAGACGCCGACCGGCCGGCTCGCGCCGGCGATCAAGGACAACGAGATCCGCGTCGAGTACATGGGCGCCTCGGCGCGGCGCGCCGTGCACATCAAGTACGTCATCGCCGCCGCGCTCGCCGGGCTGGGCGGCGCGCTCGCCGCCACCACCGTCGGGCACATCGATCCCAACATGTCGTACTGGACGACCTCCGGCGAGTTCATCTTCATCGCCATCCTCGCCGGCACGCGCAACGTGCTGGCGCCCTTCGCCGGCGCCCTGCTCTACGGCGCGATCCACACCACCGCGTTCGACCTGTCGCCCAACACCTGGCAGATGAGCCTCGGCATTTCCCTGCTGCTGCTCATCGTCTTCCTCCCCGAAGGTATTTGGTCTCTCTTTTCCCGTGGCCGTAATTCTTAACGCCAAGGGGCTCAACAAATCGTTCGGCGCGGTGACCGCGGCGAACGAGGTCAACGCCGCGATCGAGAAGGACTCGGTGGTCGGCCTGATCGGCACCAACGGCGCCGGCAAGACCACCTTCATCAACATGATCACCGGCTACATCAAGCCGGACCGCGGCAGCATCGAGTACGACGGGCGCGACATCACCCAGCTTGCGCCGCGCGACATCATGCGCCTGGGCATCTCGCGCTCGTTCCAGGTGCCGCAGCTCTACGGCTCGCTCGGCGTGTTCGACAACATGATGATCGGCCTCGGCATCGTGCTCGCCAACGCCGGCCTCGGCGGCTTCTTCTCGCGCGGCTCGGCGCCGGTGCCCGGCTACGGCAAGCCCGCCGAGGAAGTCGCCGAGCACCTGCTCGGCCGCTTCGGCCTGCTCGAGTACCGCAACCGCAACGCGCAGGTCCTGCCCGGCGGCGCGCGCAAGCTGCTCGACATCGCGCTCACCATGGTGGCGCGGCCGCGCATCCTGCTGCTCGACGAGCCGACCAGCGGCGTCTCGGCGCAGGAGAAGTTCGGCATCATGCAGATGGTGCTCGACGCGGTGCGCGCCGAAGGCAGCACGGTGCTGTTCGTCGAGCACGACATGGAGGTGGTGAGCCGCTTCGCGCAGCGCGTGCTCGCCTTCTACGACGGCCGCATCATCGTCGACGCGCCGCCGGCGCAGGCCCTCGCCGACGCCGAAGTGCAGAAATACGTGGCGGGCAAGCGTGCTTAAGGTCGAGAACCTCTCCGTCTCCATCGCCGCCATGCAGATACTGAGGGGCGTGTCGCTCGAAGTGCCGTCGGGCTCGATGACCGGCCTGATCGGCCGCAACGGCGCCGGCAAGACCACGCTGATGAAGACCGTGATGGGCATCCTCAAGGCCTCCGGCGGCAGCGTGCGCCTGGACGAGATCGACCTCACGCATACCCCGACCCACAAGCTGTCTGCGCTCGGCATCGGCTACATGCCGGAGGACCGCCGCCTGATCCCCGACCTCACGGTCGAGGAGAACATCCTGGTGCCCGCATGGGCAGTCGGGCGCAGCGACGCGCGCGCGCGCCTCGACAAGATCTACCAGTACGTCCCCGAGCTGCGCGACTTCGCCCCGCGCAAGGGCCTGCAGCTCTCCGGCGGACAGCAGAAGATGGCCGCGCTCGGCCGCGCCCTCATGTGCGGCACCCGCTTCCTCCTGCTGGACGAGCCCTTCGAAGGCGTCGCCCCCGCCCTCGCCCACCGCCTGGTCGAAGTCATCGGCGGCCTGAAGAAAGAGGGCCTCACCGTCCTCGTTTCCGAATCCGACCTGCAGCACTCCGAGAAGATGGTCGACCGCGTCGTCACCATCGACCGCGGCGCGATCTCCGCCGCCTAGAGCAGCCCGCTCTCGCTCGCCTGGATCTGCAGCGCCAGGAACTTGGAGTAGATCCGGCACTGGGCGAAGCTGCCGGCGATGAACCAGAGGCCGCGCTGCGGGGTGCGCTGGAACATGTTGCGCAGCTCCTGCCCTTCGCCGAAGCCCCAGATCGGGCCGACGCGCTGGGCCATTTCCTTGCCGAATAACCTCTCGATCAGCGCTTCCTGGCCTTTGTAGCCGGTGGCGAGAACCACCAAATCGGTGTCAGGCACCAGTTTCTCGAGCTCGGAGAACTGTGCGAGGCGGACCTTGCCGTCGACGATGAGGTCGGAGCCGCCGACGTTGAAGTAGTAGCCGCCGCCGCGCGACAGGTACTTGAACTGCCAGCCGGTCTGGTCGGCGTGGTCGACGCGGAAGCCTTTGCGCTCGAGCGCCTCCAGTAGATCCTTGTCCAGGCGCTTCGCGTGCGCGGCGGCGAGCTTGTGGGCCTGGGTGAGCACCTGCAACGGCACCGAGATCGTGACCAGGTCGCAGTCCTCGAGCGGCGGGCCTTCGTGATAGAGGGTGTAGACGAGCTGCGCGCTCGGCTCTAGCTGGACGACGAGGGTCGGGCTGCGCTGCACGATGGTGACCTGCGCACCGGCCGAATGCAGGTCCTGTGCGATGTCGTGGCCGCTGGTGCCGGTGCCGACGACGAGCGCGCGCTTGCCCTTCCACGCCGCGGCGTTGTCGTATTGGCTCGAATGAATCACCTTGCCGTGAAAGTTTTTCAGCGCGGGAATGTCGGGGATGCTCGGGATGCCGCTCACCCCGGTCGCCAGGACTACGTGGCGCGGATGCAGCTCGTGCTTCTTGCCCTCGCGCTCGACCGTGACCGACCAGCGCTCGCCGTCGTAGGCGCCGCCCTTGAATTCCGCCCCGGTCCAGTAGGGAAGCTGCAGGCGCTGCTGGTAGGTCTCGAACCAGTCGGCGAGCTGGTCCTTCGGGATGTACACCGGGAAATCGTCGGGGTAGCGCAGGTACGGCAGGTGGTTGACGTAGACCTGGTTGTGCAGCCGCAGCGCGCCATAACGCCTGCGCCAGTTGTCGCCGACGCGCGGCCAGCGGTCGACGATGAGGGCGTCGATGCCGCGCTCCTTGAGGCGCGCGGCGATCGACAGGCCGGCATGGCCGCCGCCCACAATCAGCACGGCAGGCCCCTCGCCCTTCTTTGGCGCCGGTTGCTTGAAATCCTCCAGCGCGGTCATCAGAGTCCACGCCCGGTCGCCCTTGAAGCGCACCACGCCGTTGGCCGGCCCGTCGACCGTGTCGAAGCGGAACATGGCCTCGACGCACTTCTCGCCCGCGCGCGTCACCTCGCGGGGCGCGGTGCGTGCCGGGTCGACCCGGAAGCCCCGCGGCCGGGCGCGGGCGGCATGCAGCTTCAGGGCGGCCGCGAGCGCGGCCGCCCCGCTCACCGTGCCGATGCGCCAGGTCAGCGCCAGCACGTCGCGCCAATGGCCGTCGGGCAGGAACAGCGCGGCGAGCGCCGCCTCGTCCCCGGCGGAAAGGGCGCGCTCCAGCTCTGCGAGCCACCGCCCGGCCAGAGGTTGCGTTTCCATCAGCATCCCGAGAGGATAATGCCCGGAGGAGGAAACCCCGTGTCCAAAAGCGTTTTCCTGGTTGCAGCGTGTTTCGCAGGGACGGCCCTCGCGCAGGGCTATCCGAACAAGCCGATCCGCCTGATGATCGGCTACGCGCCGGGCGGCTCGGCCGAGGCGGGCGCGCGGCCTCTCGCCCGCGCGCTCGAGCCGCTGCTAGGCCAGCCGCTGGTGTTCGAGTACCGGCCCGGCGCGGCGGGCGGCGTGGCGATGGAAGCGATCGCCAAGGCGCCGGCCGACGGCTACACCGTCTACTACTTCGACAGCGGGCCGCTCACCGTGGCGCCCCACATCTCGAAGGTGGGCTACAACAACATCGCGTCGTTCACCCACCTCGGCCACGTCTGCGGCAGCGGCAGCCTGCTGGTGGTGCATCCGTCCACGCCGTTCCAGAGCGTGAAGGACGTGATCGAGCTTTCCAAGAAGGACCCGAACAAGTGGAGCTACGGCACTTCGGGCGTCGGCGGCCCGCACCACCTGTCGGGCGA
Organism: Burkholderiales bacterium; assembly: GCA_036376975.1. Taxonomy (GTDB): domain Bacteria; phylum Pseudomonadota; class Gammaproteobacteria; order Burkholderiales; family SG8-39; genus SCGC-AG-212-J23. The sequence continues at coordinate 4,985 of DASUZH010000199.1, forward strand.
GTATTTCAAGAGCGTCACCGGCGCCAACCTGCTGCATGTGCCCTATAAGGGCGGCGGCCCGGCGATGACCGACCTGATGGGCGGCCAGGTGCCGATGCTGTTCTCGTCGCTCGGCCCGGCGGTTGGCGCGGTGAAGGGCGGCAAGATCCGCCCGCTCGCGGTCACCTCGCCGCAGCGCTCGGCCGCGTTCCCGAGCGTGCCGACGATGGACGAGGTCGGGCTGAAGGGCTTCGACTCGACCGCGTGGTACGGCCTGCTCGGCCCGGCCGGCCTGCCGCAGGAAGTGGTGGCGCGCTGGACTCAGGCGCTGGCGAAGGCCGGCGCAGACAAGGCGGTGATGGACCAGATCAACGCCACCGGCTGCGACGCCGAGATCCTGCCGCCGGCGAAGACCGTCGACAGGATCAAGGCGGACTACGAGAAGTGGGGCCGCGTCGTGAAGGACGCGAACATCAGGGCCGACTAG